>NZ_ABOX02000084.1 GCF_000172555.1 Pedosphaera parvula Ellin514 | reverse complement strand
GGCCAAATATTTCGCCATCATTCCCGCGATGTTGATGGCCACCTTTCCGGCCATTTCTCCGCTCAATGTCATGCACTTGCACAGCCCGGGCAGCGCCATTCTAAGCGCTGTCATCTTCAACGCATTGATCATTGTATGCCTGATCCCGCTCGCCTTGCGCGGCGTAAAGTTTCAACCCATTGGAGCCCTCGCGATCCTGCGCCGCAACCTTCTCATCTACGGCTTGGGCGGCGTCATCGTCCCTTTCGTCGGCATCAAACTCATCGATATGCTAATCACTGCTCTTAACCTCGCTTAATCTATGAAATTTCTCTTCATCCAATTACGCAGTTCCATCATGGCGGTCCTGGTTCTCGCGGTCGTCTGCTGCGGCCTTTATCCTTTGGCTGTTTACGCGCTCGCGCAAACCTTCTTCCACAACAAGGCCAATGGCAGTCTGATCGTGGATACTTCCGGCACCGTGCGCGGCTCCGCTCTGCTGGCCCAAAACTTTGCTGATGATAAATACTTCATCCCGCGCCCCTCCGCTGCCGGCAACGGCTACGACGCCACCAGTTCAGGTGGCAGCAATCTCGGTCCCACCTCCCAAAAACTCGCCGATGCCATCAAGGAGCGCATCGCAGATTATCGCAAAAAGAACGGGCTCAAGGACTCCGATCCGGTTCCTGCCGATGCTGTCACCGATTCTGCCAGCGGCCTTGATCCGCACATTAGTTTAAGGAACGCGGAGTTACAGTCACCTCGTGTGGCCAAAATCCGCAACCTGGACATGGACAAATTGCAGGAGCTCGTCCACCAGAACACCGATGCGGCCGACTTTGCCATTCTCGGTGAACCCGGTGTCAACGTCCTTAAACTCAACCTCGCTTTGGACCAACTCAATGTAACGAAGTGACTGACGGAAAACCATGTCAGTTTTACCCCTGTTTTAAAGTGAATATTACGCTTTCTAAAGTACAATTCTAATGTGACCGACGATCTTCGCGCAGATCCTGACCAGTTGCTTGAGGCGATCCAAAAACAGGAGAGCCTGCAAAAGCGTGGCCGGTTGAAAGTCTTCCTCGGCATGGCCGCAGGTGTGGGCAAGACCTATGCCATGCTGGAAGCTGCCATTAAACAGAAGTCGTTGGGAGTGGACGTTGTCATCGGTTACGTGGAAACGCACGGTCGCATGGAAACTGATCTGCTCGCCCAAAAGCTGCCCACCATTCCCCGCAAACAAATTGAACATCGCGGCATTCTCCTGCCGGAAATGGATGTCGATGCTGTTCTGGCCCGCAAACCAAGGGTGGCCCTCGTCGATGAACTGGCCCACACCAATGCTCCTGGAGCGCGTCATCCCAAACGCTATCAGGACGTTCTTGAACTGCTCGATGCCGGCATCGATGTCTACACCACCCTCAACGTCCAACATGTCGAAAGCCGTGCCCACACCGTCGAGGACATCACTGGTTCCACCATTCATGAAACGGTGCCCGACAGCATCCTCGACTTGGCCGAGATCGAACTGATCGACATTTCCCCGGAAGATTTGATGCGCCGCCTGGATGAGGGCAAAGTCTACATGCCCGACCGTGCCGCCGTAGCCATGGTCAATTTCTTTCGCGAAGGCAATCTCACCGCTCTCCGCGAAATCGCGCTCCGCCTTGCCGCCGATCGCGTTGGTCAGGACGTTCGCGATTACATGCAGGTAATGCAGATCCCCGGTCCCTGGAAAACCGGCCATCGCCTGCTCGTCGCCATCAGCGCCAGCCCCCTCTCCGCCCAAATGGTCCGCTGGACCCGCCGCCTGGCTGACAGCCTCGATGCACCCTGGTTTGCGGTTCATGTCGAAACTTCCCGCGTCCTTCCTGAAACTGATCAAACACGGCTTAATAAAAACCTGGCCATCGCTCGCGAACTGGGCGCGGAGGTCATCACGACGGCGGATGAAGATGTGATTCGAGGTCTTTTACGCATCGCCCGGCAGCATAACGCCACTCAAATCGTCGTCGGCAAACCTGCTGGCCACAACTTCATAAGCTGGTTCAAAGGTGGCCATTTTCTCCGCCGCCTCGTTGAAGAGAGCGGAGACATTGACATTCACGTGGTCCGCGCTGACAAAGCTGAAACTCCACAAACTCCCTTCACCTGGAAACCTCAAGGTCCCATACCTTGGAAACAATATGGCTGGAGCCTCGGTCTGGTGGCTGCGGTCACGGTTCTCAACTCTTCTTTGGATTCCTTCATCGGTCACCGTGCTGTTGCACTCATTTATTTGCTCAGCGTGGTCATCCTTGCCCTCTTCGTCGGCCGCGGCCCGGTTGTGATGACGGCCACTCTAAGCGCGCTGCTTTGGAATTTCTTTTTTCTGCCCCCGCGCTTCACCCTTTATATCACCACCATCGAGGATGCGATGATGTTTGGCATGTATTTCATTGTCGCGATCGTGATGGGTGAACTCATCGCCCGTTTTCGCGCCAAGGAAAAGGCGGAGCGCAAACGAGAGGAACGCACCACCGCACTTTACCACCTCACTCGCGAACTGGCCGACGCGATCTCCCTCGACCAGATTGTTGCCGTTCTTGTTCGTCACATTGGAAAGCTCTTCAACGCGGAAGCCGCCGTCTTGTTGTCCGAGCCTGGTAATGAGCTACCCCGGCAACCCATGTCAGGCAGCACCCTCAAAATCTCGGAAAAGGAGCACAGCGTAGCCACCTGGGTTCTTCATCATAATCAGAAGGCCGGACAGTTCACCGATAATTTACCCCTGTCTGAGGCGCTCTACCTCCCACTCTCCACCGCCACTGGCGCGCTTGGAGTGGTGGGAGTCCGATTGCCTCAATCCTCCGCCCCCAGCCTCGAACAAACCAACCTCCTGGAAGCGTTCGTCCGCCAGGCGGCCCTGGTCATTGACCGCCAGCGTCTCCATGAATCCTTTCAACAAACCCGGCTCGTCGCCGAATCTGAACGTCTGAGCAAAACCCTCCTCGATTCCATTTCCCACGAAATGCGCACCCCGCTGGCCGCCATCACCAGCGCCACCAGTGCCCTGGGCGATCCTTCACATCCCGCTTCACCTGCCTATACCCAGGCCATGCTGAATGAAGTCAGGGAAGCCGTGACCCGCCTCAATCGGTTGGTCGGAAATCTCCTCGACATCGCCCGTGTGGAAACCGGCCATGTAAAACCCCGCCTCGATTGGTGTGACGTGGGTGATTTGATTAATGTTACCGTAAATCATCTGCAAAAGGAATTGTCTGGGCGACCTCTCAACATCACCATCCACCCTCAGGTTCCACTGGTTAGAATGGATTTTGTTTTGATGGAGCAGGCACTCACCAACCTTCTGCTGAACGCCGCTTTTCACACTCCGGCGGGCACGGCCATCGATATCCTCGCTGAACCTCGTGACAAGGAACTGGCGCTTACTGTCGCTGACCATGGTCACGGTATTCCGCCCGAATCGCTGCCCCGCCTTTTTGATAAATTTTACCGCACTCCCGGCACCTCCACCGGCGGCACCGGCCTCGGCCTTTCGATTGTAAAAGGTTTTATGGAAGCGCAGAATGGCCGCGTGCAGGTCGAAAACCGTCCCGCAGGTGGCGCCGCTTTCACGCTTTACCTTCCGCTGTCGGAGGTGCCCAACGTCGCCGCTGAGACATCATGAGTCAGGATCGCCCAACGCCGATAGTTCTGGTTATTGACGATGAAGTTCAAATTCGTCGTTTGTTGCGCGTCAGCCTTGAGGCGAATGGCTATCGCGTTTTCGAAGCCGCCAACGGCCAGACCGGCCTCGTTGAAGCCGCCCAGCGTCGTCCGGAAGTCGTGCTCCTGGATCTTGGCCTTCCCGACATGGATGGTGTCACTGTCCTCAAACGCCTGCGTGAATGGAGCCAGGTTCCCGTAGTTATCCTCTCCGTCCGCGACCGCGAGGATGATAAAGTCGCCGCGCTTGACCATGGCGCCGATGACTATCTTACCAAACCTTTCGGCACCGCCGAACTGCTTGCGCGTCTGCGTGTCGCTTTGCGCCACTCTCAATCCGCGCCTGATGATGCTCTTTTCAAGTCCGGACCACTCGAAGTCGATCTGGTGGCCCGTCAGGTCAAAGTAAATGGCAAGCCCGTCAAACTGACCGCCACCGAATACTCGCTGCTGCAACTCTTCGTCCGCCACGCCGGCAAGGTTCTAACCCATCGCCAGATTCTCAAGGAAGTTTGGGGACCCAATTACCTCGAACAAACACACTACCTCCGCGTCTACATGACCCATCTTCGGGAAAAAATCGAAGCCACCCCCTCCCAGCCCAAACTCTTATTAACCGAATCCGGCGTCGGCTACCGGCTGGTTTTAAAATAGCAACCGCGCTGGGCAGCAACCAGGGTCCATCGTTTAACGCCCGTCTATCATCTCCCTCAAAGCACTTAAAAGCGCTTCCGCCTTGTACGGTTTGGCCAGAAATGGCACTCCCATCTCCGTGGTCCTGTGCATGCTCTCCGGCGTGGAAAGCCCGCTGGAAGCAATCACTTTCACCTGCGGATTCATGCTCCTCAAGGCATGGATCATGGCCGAACCATCCATCACCGGCATCATCATGTCTGTCACCACCACAGCCACTTCACTTCCATGTTTGCTATATATCCCAACCGCGTCAGCCCCATTCGCAGCCGTCAAAACCCGGTAGCCGAACCCCTCCAGGGTCCGCTGGGTAATCTTCAGAATCGATGGCTCATCCTCCACCAGCAGAATCAACTCGCCGTTCCCCCGCGGAAGCTCGGGCTCGTTTCGCGATGACGCCGCCTTTGATGCCGCCTTCTGAGCCGGCAAATAAATTTCGAACGTTGATCCGCGCCCGGGTTCGCTGGAAACGTGGATGAATCCGTCGTGGCTTTTTATAATTGCCAGCGTGGTCGAAAGCCCCAAACCTGTTCCCTTGCCCACTTCCTTGGTCGTGAAGAAGGGATCAAAAATCTTCTCGCGTAGCTCCGGTGGAATGCCGGTTCCGGTATCCGCAACCCTGATCACCACGTAGGCGGTGGCCTGGGAATTTAGCCCTGCCATCAACTGATTCTCCTCCCGCAACACATTCCCGGCACTGAGAGTCAACTGCCCACCCGCGGGCATGGCATCCCGCGCATTCACACAAAGATTCAGCAACACCTGGTGCAGTTGCGTTGGATCCCCCACGACCATCCACAGCTCCGGATCCGGCGAAACATCGACCTGTATCGATTTGGGGAATGTCTCCCCCATGATCTGCTCAATTTCACGGATTAAATGCCTGGGTTGCAATGCCAGCCTGCGTCCCTCCACCCCGCGCGCGAATGACAAGACCTGCCGGACGAGATCCGCACCCCTTTGAGCACCGGTTTTAATGCTGGAAATAACTTCGCGAATTTCCGCATCCCTCAATTCGTGCTCCAATAACTCACACGACATCAGGATGGGCGCCAGCACGTTGTTCAGGTCGTGCGCAATGCCGCCGGCAAGTGTTCCGATGCTTTCCATCCGTTGTGCCCGCAGGAACTGGTTCTCCAGCTTCTTTTTCTCTGTGATATCGGTGTTGATGGCCAGGACTGATTGTGGTTCGCCTTGATCATTACGCACCAGCGTCCACCTTGCCTCCACCAGCACCTCCCGCCCGCTCTTGGTTACCTGTGCTATTTCTCCATGCCATTCCCCCTTCGTCAGCAGTGCCTGCCTGGTCTCATCAAAGATCGTTGTATCCTTGTAAATGAGGTCCGTGATTTTTCTCCCCGCGGCTTCGCTCATCGTATATCCATACAAGCGTTCTGCGCTCTTGTTCCAATAAACCACTTCATCATTCATGTTGCGAACGAGAATGGCATCCTGCGCCTTGTCCAGCAGTGCGGCCTGCTCGCGCAGCAACTGTTCCTTGCGCCGGCTCTCCGTCACATCCAGGATCGAACCCACACGCTTGAGCGGCACTCCATGCTCATCGCATACCACCTCGCCCCGCTCCTGCACATTCCGCACACTGCCATCCCGCAGCACGATGCGATACTCTTGATCGATCATTTTGCCACCGCGGAGCGCCTCCTCCTGGGCCCGGATCAAACCTTGCCGATCCTCCGGATGCACCATTTCGAAAAATGCCTCCAACGTCCCGGGAAACTCACCTGACTGCAGCCTGAAGATTTCCAGCGTTGCTGGCGACCATTCCACCAGCCTGGTCGCGAAATCATAACTCCAGCTTCCCAGCCCCGCAATGCGTTGCGCATGACCCAGCAGCGATTCACTTCGTCGTAATTGCTCCTCCACCAGTATCCGCTCCGTGATGTCTGTGGCGATCCCGCAAAGTGCTTTGATGGTTCCCGAAGAATCTCGTAGCGGAAATTTGTGAACGACGGAAATCCGGTGCGGGTTTTCCATGGTTTCGGTAAACTCCATCAATTCACCCTGCTTCAACACCTTCCGATCGTTTCCCCGGTACAGGGCCGCCTGAGCTGCCGGCAGAAACTCCGTATCCATTCGGCCAATGATCTGTTCGCGAGTCAGATGGAACGATTTTGCGAACTGCCGGTTCACCAGCAGGTAGCGGCCTTCGAGGTCCTTCATGAAAACCAAATTAGGACTATTATCGAGAATGGCTTGCAGTCTTGCCTGGCTTTCTTGAACGGCCTGTTCTGCCTGTTTGCGCCGGGTGATGTCCTGTGCCACACCCGCTATCCGGTAGATGTGCCCGGTCTCATCCTTGATTGGGAAACCGCGGTCCGATATCCAGCGAATTTCTCCGTCGGGACGAATGATCCGGTATTCCTCGTCATATTGACCGATGACTTGCTTTTTCTCCACCGCATCAGCCACCCGCTGACGATCTTCAGGATGAATATTCTCCATCCATGCCTTTGGGGATTGGTATAAACTCTCGCGCGTTCGGCCCCAAATTTCTTCATACGCCGGGCTGACATAAAGCACTTCGGCCTCCACTGTATTCGCCATCCAGAATACTTCCTGGATATTTTCCGCCAATTGTTTGAAACGGTCTTCACTTTCGCGCAACTCTGCTCGCGAACGTTTATATTCCGTGATGTCCTCCACCATCCCAATCCCGTATTGCGGCTCCTGGCCCGCTCCGCGAACCAATGACGCCGTCAATCTGCCCCATTTTATTTCACCGTTTCTGTGAATAAACCGCTTCTCGATTTCATAATGGTCCCGCGTGCCTGCCATGAGTTCCCGGTAAAGAACCATGTCCGCCTCCACATCTTCGGGATGCGTAAATTCCGCAAAGGACATTCGCCGCAGTTCCTTTTCCGAATAACCCAAAAACTTCTCCAGCGCCGGATTGCACTTCACCGGATGTCCAGCCATGTTCACCAGCGCAATGCTGATGGCCGCATTTTCGAACGTAACCCGCAACTCCTCTTCATTCTTTCGCAACGACTCCTCCGCAGTTCGCCGCGCACTCACGTCACGCACAATGCTCAGCAGGTGCGGACGCCCGCGATAAGAAAATGGAGAGCCCTGCACCTCCACCGGTATCACGGTGCCATCCTTGCGCACCCCTTTCGCCTCGCAATTGAACCGCCTTCCCTGACCCACCTCCTGCACGAAAGTATAAAACAAATTCATGGAATCCGGATGAATAAAGTCGGCTGGCTTGAGCCGGACAAATTCATCACACGTATAACCAAGCATTTTGCATACTGCCGGGTTCCCCTCCACTATGCGCCCGTCCAGTTCAATGATGGTCAATCCCTCTGCCACTGTTTCAAACACGTTGCGATACTGTTCCTCGCTCATCCGCAACGCCATTTCGACCCGGCCCCTCTCCATTTCCTTCTCCAATGACTCCACCGCAAACGAAATATTCTCGGCCAGCGCATTAAGCAATCTCAACTCCTCATCATTGAAGTAATCAACCTGATCCGCATAGATGACCAGAATACCTGTCACGATTCCTCCCACCTTCAAGGGAAACGCCGCACACGAACGATATCCCCGTTTAAATGCCTCTGCACGGGAAGCAAAAGATGTATCTTTGGCAATATCATTGGAGAAATGGCAAATGCCGCTGCGAAAAGCCCTTCCTCCCGGCCCATGTCCTTCAGGCGGCATATCGCTCAGGGAAATGGTAATGGCATCTGTATAGCCATCGTTAAAGCCCCAGCTTGAAACAGGCTTGATGGCGCCGGTTGCCGGGTCCGGCAATCCTACCCACGCCATCCGCAACAGCCCTTCCTCCACCGCGATGCGGCATGCCTGCTCATACAACTTGCCCGTGTCGCGGATACGGACAATGGCCTGGTTGATGCTGCTGGAAACAGCATAAAGCCGGTTAAGCCGTTGAATTTTCTTCTCCGCCAGTTTGCGCTCGGTTACCTCACGGGAAGTGTAAAGAATAAGTGCGCAGCCACCGGAGCTGTCCGCACCGGGCGTCAAAACGCTTTCGCCATAATACCGGCCCTGGGTCGTTTCAATGATCTCTTCATAGCGCTGCGGCCGCATCGATCTGGCAGCCTCGCTGTACCTCAATAAGACTTGTTCGGTAAGTGACGGGCTGGCTTGTATTTTGCGAAGGACTTCGTCCACAGTCTTATTCATCAGATCTTCTTTGGTCAGGGCGAACCCGCTTCGACCAATACCCTCCATATACTTTTCGTTGATGTAGACCACACGGAAAACCGGCCCCGGTTCCACGCGCACAAAAGCCATCATATCGAGGGAGTGATCCAAAATTAGCCTGAGTCGCATTTCGGCTTCGCTCGGCACAAGCTCGCTGTGGTCTCCGGTGGTGGCGGGTTTGAAGCTGGAACTCATGGGTACATCTTTGACAGGCTGTTAGTTGGCGAACGATGAATTTCTGCTCATTCTCTAATACTTATATTCTCCCCTTAAAAAGACTTTTGACAACCCAAAGTGTTGTGTCAACTTTTTCGCAGAAAACCACTCTGGCTTGCTGGTTGAGAAAAGTTCACGCCGTCGCCCTCCAACCCACCCGCAAAACGAGCTGCCACGCTTTGAATTATGGCGATGTTTTGGGCGGCTTGGCTTCCGCTCGCAAATCCACCGCCAGATCCCCTTTCATCCATGCCAGCAACTTCTTCGGCCAGCGGGAGTCCATGCAGGGACGCTCTATCAAGGCGAAGAAGCAGGTTGAAAACACGAGGACGACTGGCAGGCAAACCAGCATGGAGAGGAGCACCGCCGGCCCGAAAGCCAGTTGCGGTCTCGTCTTTGCCAGCCACCTGCTGAACATGGACATGATCGGATAGTGCAGCAAGTAAATGGAATAACACATCCCGCCAACAACGTACACAGGTCTATAGGAAAACCATCGGCGTAATAATCGTCCCCTGAACATTAAGAAAAGAAAAAGAAAAATGAGCAGCGGCATGGCGTTCGAGATTCGCAGACTCAGCGCAAGGACGAAAACAGCAACTGCCCCCCAATCATACATGACTTTGCCATCAGTTTCTTTTTTGAGGGTGGCCAGATAGAGGTCCGCCAACAAAAACCCACCCAGAAAGTAAGCAAGGCTATTCAGCACGGTGAAGTACAAAATCCCTTTGACTGGAATCCAGGGCAGCAATAAAACAACGCCTGCGAGTATGCCGCGTCGAATGAGCGCCGGGAAACGAAACAATTGCACCAACAGTGGTACTAGCAGGTAAAATTGAACTTCAATTTCAAGCGTCCACGTCACCCCATCGATTTCAGGGGGATGGTGATATACCAATCCATAGCCATAAAAAAGCCGTACTAAGAGCTTGACGGGATCATCATCCGCTTTTCTGCTATCTAATAAGAACCAGGACACAGCAAAGAGTGAGACTAACACTATCACATAGGGCGGCTCCAACCGGGTCAATCGCCTGAGGTAATATCGGACAATGCTGACCGGCTTCTCCCCGCCAACGAAATGCCGGATAAAAGGCATCGCCAATATGAATCCACTAATGACAAAAAACAGTTGGACGCCAAAGGGGTTCCGGGACGTCACACTGAAAATCCCCTGCTCCCACGACTGCAACTGGCGACCATATGCGCTGGCCATGCTGAAAATGAGGTGGAATACCAACACCGAACCAATCGCCAGAAAACGAAGACCATCAATTTCCGCAATGTAATCCCCGCTGGAAGTCCTCCGCGATAATCGTTCGCTCCATTTATTCAGTTTTGAGAACATATGGCGTTGACAGACAATCTCTATGAAAGCGCCTTCACGGTCGCCTCGAGACTCGCCGCATCTGCGACGTTAAACATTTGCGCAGTGCCATCGATCCGCTTCATGAAACCGCTCAATGCCTTGCCTGGCCCGAGTTCAATAAAGCGGGTGAAGCCTTGCGACAGCAAATAACGCATCGACTCCTCCCAACGCACCGACGATGTCACCTGCTCCACCAGGCGCATCTGGATATCCATCACCCGCCCATGAGGCTTGGCGGTTACATTCGAAATTACCGGCACCTTCGTGTCGTGCAATTGGATCTGTGCCAAAGACGCCTGCAATTTCGGCTGGGCACCGGCCATCAGCTTCGAATGATACGCTCCCGCGACGCTCAGCGGCATCGCCCGCTTCGCTCCCTTGCCTTTCGCCAATTCACAAGCCTGGTCAATTTTTTCCGCCTCACCTGAAATCACCAGTTGGCCCGGGCAGTTCAAATTCGCCAACTCCACGCCAACCGCCTCACAAACCTCTCGCGTCACCGCCTCATCCAACCCAATGATCGCTGCCATCCCGCCCTTGGTCACTTCGCACGCCTCCTGCATGTACTGGCCGCGTTGACGCACCACCTTCAAACCATCTTCGAAGCCGAATGTCTCGGCTGCTGCCAATGCCGTAAATTCCCCCAGCGACAAACCAGCCGTCGCCTCAAAGCTCAAACCGGGAACGCGCTCACGCAACAAATGATACGCAATCCAGCTCACCAGGAAGATCCCCGGTTGTGCATGTTCCGTCTTCGTTAAGTCCGCTTCCGGCCCGGCAAAACAGATCTTCGCCAAGTCATAGCCCAGCACCGCATTGGCTCTTTCAAACCATGCCTTGGCCGTCGGAAAAGCCTCAGCCAAATCCTTGCCCATCCCCACCACCTGGGCGCCCTGACCTGCAAATAACAATGCCGTTTTGCTCATAAAGTTCTGTTATTAAACACCAAATTGGCATTCAACGAAAGGCTAGAATTCACGAATGCTGGATTCACCCCTCACCGAACCCATGGGCAGAGCACCCATATCCATACAATCACCTCACCAAAGTCTGATACAGGGCAATGACCAGCAATATTGGCGCCCAGTAATGCATCGGAATAAAAAACAGTGTATGTCTCGGCCACGTACCGGCAGATTCATCACCCTGATTTTTATCTTTTGCGACCGACCATTGCTGCAGGTAATTTCCCAAACTCCAGCACACCCCCGCCGCAACAATCAGCGACAATGCCAAAGGCCAGCGGTGGGCTTCGAAGTAACCATGTCCTTCCACTGCATCGAAAATCAGGTTACCCAAAAGTGCACAGGCCAAAACCACTGCCAATACCAGAAATCCCAAACCTCGCCAGATGATCATCATACTATTTGAAGGCAATCCTACTGGATTAAGTTCAGTCAAAACAAGCTGTGAAACCGGCCTCATGTCCACCCCGGAAATCCATAATGTTTTGCTATTTCCCACGCGCAATCTCGTGCATCCAATCCCGGCTCAGTACTTCCGGCCACAATTTCCTCTTCGCGCCAGATTCGTTCCAAAGCATGCTTTTCTGGTTCGGTTTTCAGATATTTCAACTCTCTTTCCAACTTCATGGGATCAAAAAACACCAGCTTCTCCCATGGCTCGCGGATCCCCTCCACCCGCTCCCAGGTTCTCTCTTCTTGAAAACAACCATAAACAAGCGACCGAACCATGACCCCAACCTTCCAATGGTGAAACTGGAAGGCATCCACGGAACTCTGAAAAGCCAACCAAAATACATCTGTGCTGTAGTCTTTGGATAGGTCCGCCAAGCCGCTTTCTGGAGCTTCATAATCATCCGCCGGCAACGAAGCGCCGATGAATTGCGCTCCCAACTCAATCTTTGCGCGTGGAAACCTCGCCTGTATTCCGGATAAATCAGCCTGCGGAGTGGTCCGAATATAAAACGCATTGTATGTCCCCATATGTTTTCATCGTATGGTTGCCCAGTCCGCAGAAAAGCAAATAAGACTTCTTTTTTCCAGTCCTGCAAGCTCCGGGCCTCCGCACAATGCCCCATACAAAAACCAGCTCCTTTGAGTTATTATCATCCCGAAAGTGCTCATGAACAAACCAGCCGCTTTGGGAATAGATTTGGGAGGCACCAAAACACTTTGCGTACTCGTCGATGAAAACTGCCGGCCGCTTAAGTCCATAAAATTTAAAACCGCCCCCGAGGAAGGTTGCGACGAATTCACGAAAAATCTTCTGAATGCCACCAAATCTCTGCAAAAAAGCGCGGAGATCAAAAAGCATAAACTCGTCACCATCGGCATCGGCTGTGCCGGCCTTGTCGATCAAAAAAAGCTGAGCATCGTCAAATCGCCCAATCTGCTCTGTCTGGAAAACTATCCCATTGGAAAATATCTACAGAAGGAGCACAACACTGAGGTCACTATCGGCAACGATGTGCAGGCGGGCATTTACGGCGAATTTAAACACGGCGCTGCGGTTGGTTACAAAAACGTCCTCGGCGTTTTTTTCGGTACTGGTGTCGGCGGTGCCGCCATCATCAATGGCAGGCTTTACTCTGGTTCTTCCAGCATGGGTGGCCAGGTGGGCGGTATTCTGGCCCAGCCGATCGGCGGACGGGAGGCCGCCTTGAGCCATGGCATTGTCGATCGTATTGCCAGCAAGGCCTCGATTGCCAGTGAGGCCCTGGTGATGGCGGTAAAGGACTGGGCTCCTTATCTCCACAACAAAGTCGGCACGGATCTTGCCCAGATCACCTGGGGCGTTCTCAAACGCGCCATCCAACACGGGGATCATCGGATTGAGGAAATGCTGCGCGCCCGCATGCGCGTGGTCGGCATTGCGCTCTCCAATATCATCAATTTCCTCAACCCTGATATGCTGGTCATTGGTGGAGGACTCGCCATGGAAATGCCGGAACTGGTGCACACCGAGTTGGAAACCGGCCTCCGCGAGTATCTCATTCCGGAGGTAAGCGAAGTCCTCAAGGTCAGGCTGGCCCAATTAAAAGGCGACGCAGTCGCCCTGGGCGCCGCCAGTCAGGCTTGGGAAAAGTGGCAGAAACATCATTAACCGCATGCGCTTCCTGGCCTTGGCTACCGATTTCGATGGCACCATCGCGTGGCATGGGAATGTGGCTGATCCCACCATTGCCGCCCTGCAACGCCTGAAAGACTCCGGTCGCAAAATAATTTTGGTCACCGGACGTGAGTTGCCCGATCTCCTGAAGGTCTTTCCTACACTGAACATTTTTGATTATGTCATCGCCGAAAACGGTGCCCTGCTCTATCACCCCGCTCGGAAACAATCCAGAGTTCTGGCTACCCCACCGCCAAGGCAATTCGTCGACCTGTTGCGGGAACGTGGAGTCCATCCCTTATCCCTCGGCCGGGTAATCGTCGCCACCCATGAATCTTACAAGGAAGTCGTGCAGCGGGCGATCAAGGAACTCAACCTTGGCTTGCAGGTCATCCTGAACAAGGGCGATGTGATGATTCTTCCCGCCAACGTGGACAAAGCCACCGGCCTGCAAGCAGCGCTCACTGAACTGCACATTCCTCCGGTCGCAACTGTTGCGGTGGGGGATGCGGAGAATGATTTTGCATTCCTACGCATCTCCGGGTGCACCGTGGCAGTTGCCAACGCTCTCGACTCACTCAAACAACGGGCTCAATTTGTTACCAAGGCGGGCCACGGAACGGGAGTGGAGGAACTGATTGAAATGATTCTAGCCAATGACCTGGCCTGCGCATTGCATTAACCGCTGTCACCATCGAATCCCCCGCGCAGCCACGCTCCAACATGTCCCTCGTCTCTTACGAACGCCATCCGGCGTACTTCAGCAGCATCTTTGACGATTCTTACCATCCGTAATTTCCGGATTATGATCCCGATTTAATGAACAGAGCCTTGCAAATTTTCGTCGCATACATTCAGCTTTAAAAAGATAAGCCTGATTTCTTTGTGAATATGAAATGTCCTTTGCTGTATTTGCTGTTGGTGGCGACCTTGGGATTTTGTCCGCAATCCTTCGCTGCTGATGCACCTGCTCCCGGTTTCACTCCTTATCTCTCACCGGAAGAGGAAGCCAAAACCATTCAGTTGCCCGACGGCTATTCCCTCCAACTGGTTGTGAGCGATCCCATCATCAAGGAGCCGGTCGTTTCGGCTTTCGATGGCAACGGCCGCATGTTCGTCGCGGAAATGCGCACCTACATGCAGGACATTGATGGCACGGACGAATACTCACCCAAAGGCCGCGTGTCGCTTCATTGGTCGAGCAAGGGTGATGGTGTATTCGATAAACACACCGTATTCATTGATCACCTCATCCTTCCACGCATGATCCTGCCGATGGCAGATGGCTTGCTGGTCAATTTGACCGATAGCAATGATCTCTGGCTTTACCGGGATACCAATGGCGACGGTGTCGCGGACAAAAAGGAACTTTTCTATGCCGGTGGCGCCAGGGGCGGCAATCTGGAACATCAACAAGGCGGGCTGATCTGGGATTTGGACAATTGGATTTACATGTCCGTTAATGCCATCCGCCTCCGGCAGGAGGGAACCAACACTGTTCGGGAATGGACCGCCTCGAACGGCGGCCAATGGGGCATTGCGCAGGATAATTATGGCAAGCTCTGGTTCGTCAATGCCGGCGGTGAACTCGGGCCGCTCCATTTTCAGGAACCCATAGTTTATGGCGCCTTTTCTGCCAACGGCCAGTTTGCCCCGGGTTTTGCCGAAGTCTGGCCCCTGGTCGGCCTCGCTGATGTCCAGGGTGGCACCATTCGCTTCCGGCCTCAGGATAATACGCTCAATCACTTTACCGCCACTTGCGGCGGTGAAATCTTTCGCGGTGACCAGTTGCCCACCGATTTACGCGGTGATCTCCTCTTCTGCGAACCCGTCGGACGCCTTATCCGTCGCGCCAAAGTTGAAGTGGTTGACGGTATCACCCGTCTCAGTAACCCTTACGAGAAATCGGAATTTATCCGCTCCACGGATCCCAATTTCCGTCCGGTCAACCTGACCACTGCGCCCGATGGCACGTTATACATCGTCGACATGTATCGCGGCATCATTCAGGAAGGCAACTGGGTGAAGAAAGATTCTTTTCTGCGTCCCAAGGTCCAAAAATATGGTTTGGAAAAAAACTTTGGTCGCGGCCGCATCTGGCGGCTGGTGCACAAGGATTTTCAGCCTGGTGCCGCATCACATCTCCTGGATGAGAGTCCCGCACAGCTCGTCACGCATTTGGAAAGCCCCAATGGCTGGTGGCGTGATACCGCCCAAAAACTGCTCGTTCTGCGTGGCGACAAATCGGTGGCTCCAGCACTCACCATCATGGCACAAACAAGCACGAATCACCTCGCCCGCATCCATGCTCTTTGGGCCCTCGAAGGGCTGGGCGCCCTCGAACCCGCATTGATCCGCGAAAAGCTCAAAGATGAACATCCCCAGGTGCGCATCGCGGCTATTCGTACCAGCGAAACGCTTTACAAAAGAAATGACAAATCCCTGGTTCCCGACATCCAGCAACTGACCGGCGATTCCGATCCCAATGTGGTCCTTCAAGTGCTCATGACCGCCAACCTTCTGACATGGCCCGATTACACCAAACTCATTGAAACGACCCTCGCCTCAACCTCCTCCAGTGGCGTAAAGGAAATTGGCAACCAGTTGCTGAGACCTTCTTCCTCATCCGCGACTGAATTGACCGCTGATGATAAAAAGTTGATGACCCGCGGCGAAGCGGTTTACAAGGAGCTTTGTTTCTCCTGCCACGGTTCCGATGGCAAAGGCATGCCATTGCAGGGGGGCAAACCCGGTGCCACCATGGCCCCGCCTTTGGCCGGTTCCAAAACGGTCAATGCATCGCACGAAGGCATTATCAGAGTTGTCCTGAAGGGACTCGCCGGCCCGGTGGCAGGGAAGACGTACGACGCGCAAATGGTTCCGATGGAAAGTAATGATGATGGCTGGATTGCCGCGGTCACATCCTATGTCCGCAACAGCTTCGGCAACGAATCATCCATGATTTATCCAAATGAAGTAGCCCGCGTCCGCGCCGAACTGAAAGATCGCGCCGAACCTTGGACCATTGCTGAACTGAACACCTCATTGCCGCATCGGCTCGCCAATCGCAATCAATGGAAACTCACGGCCAGTCATGGCTCCGCCACTGCCGCGCTGGCCATCGACGCCGATTTGAGCACTCGTTATTCCACCGGCACTCAGGAAAAGCCCGGCATGTGGTTCCAAATCGAATTACCGGAGGAAACAACCATCACCGGCATCGAACTCAACGCCGGAAGCTCGGTTCACGATTTTCCGCGCGGCTATAAAGTAGAGCTGTCCAACGATGGCCAGACATGGGGCCAGCCCGTTGCCGCCGGACATGGGACAACCTGGATGACTGACATTTCCTTTGCTCCCGCCAAAACCAAATTCATCCGCATTACTCAAACCGGGAGATCTCAACATTGGTTCTGGTCCATTCACGATCTGGAGATTCTAAAACCGGGCGAGCTGGTAAAAGCCAGTGCCTCGGTCGCAAAGAAGCCTGCCACCTCTGCATTTGAATAGGTGAAAAAGCAAGGAGTTGAAACTGTGCATTTCAACTCCTATTTGAAAACAGGTCGACGGCTGGACCGTGAAGCCTTGCCTATCCCGTTGCCATAACACGGGTCGTCTTCAACTGACGCTTGCGCCACTTGCGCACCGCCCACCTCACGGCAAACAACATGACTATTGCCAAAACGAGAACTGCCAAAACCGGCAGCACCAGAGTGAACACGGACAGGAGAACGGAACCAATCAATTCCATCGTCGACACCAGCGGATTTCCAAGGCCACCCGTCGTCGCTGTCGAAGCGCCACGCGCCACCACGGTTGTTCCCTGCATCAAACCCGCCATTCCACCGCCGGCAATGAGTGCCAAAGCCCACTTATAGAACGGGTCCACATTGCTCATCAATGCCACGGAAACAATGGTTCCGGCAATGACCGCGGAAGGGGATGCAATGGTATCGAGCAGGTGATCCACCCAGGGAATATAATATCCAAAAATTTCCAATCCAGCGGCTACGGAAAACGCCACAACCGCCGAAGTGGAGCCCATCCAATGAAATCCAGGCGAAAGGGCCAGGTGACCAAAGTGCGAGACAAGACTTACCG
>NZ_ABOX02000083.1 GCF_000172555.1 Pedosphaera parvula Ellin514 | reverse complement strand
AAAGCGGGTGGCGGGAGGGGCGTCTGGAAGGCACCGGTCGCCATCGGAAGGTATCGGAAGGTATCGGAAGGTATCGGAAGGTATCGGAAGGTATCGGAAGGTTAAAAATTTTGAATGCTGAATTTCGAGTTTCGAATGTCCGGCAAAGCAACAAGAAAATTTGAGTGCGTTTGATTATTTGACCAGTTAGGAGCCTTTGCCTAGACTTCGCCCCCTGTCTTTATGAATATAATGATTTGCGACCCGATTTCGCCGAAGGGAATCGCGCTGTTCCAGCAATGCACGAAATTTAATGTGACTGTGCTGAAGGAACGGCTTCCCGAGGATAAACTGTTGCCCCTTGTTGCCGATGTGGAGGCGATGGTTGTTCGCTCCGAAACAAAGATCACGCGCAAGGTGATTGAAGCCGCGCCGAAGTTACGTGTGGTGGGCCGGGCTGGTGTGGGCGTGGACAATGTGGATGTAGATGCCGCGACGCAACGGGGCATCGTGGTGATGAACACGCCGAGCGGGAATACGATTTCGACGGCGGAACTGACATTCTCGATGTTGATGGCGTTGGCGCGCAAGATTCCGCAGGCGCATTCTTCGATGAAGGCGGGCGAGTGGAATCGCAAGGCGTTTTCGGGCGTGGAGCTTTATAACAAGACGCTGGGCATTTTGGGCATGGGCCGAATCGGGACGGAAGTGGCGCGTCGGGCGATTGCGTTCGGCATGCGCGTGCTGGCGTATGATCCGTATTTGACGTTGTCGCGCGCGAATGCGATGCAGGTGGAATTGGTGGAGTTGGACGAGATTTATGCGCGAGCCGATTTCATTACGGTGCACATGCCGATGACGGATGAGACCAAGGGGATGTTGAATACGGCGGCGTTTGCCAAGATGAAGAGTGGCGTGCGGGTGTTGAATTGCGCGCGTGGTGGGATTATCAATGAAACCGATCTTTACGAAGCGATTAAGGGCGGGAAGGTAGCTGGGGCGGCGTTGGATGTGTATGAAGTGGAGCCGTTGCCGAAGGAGTTCCCGTTGAGAGACTTGCCGCAGGTGATCATGACGCCGCATTTGGGTGCGAGCACGGATGAGGCGCAGGAAAACGTTGGTATTGAGGTGGCGGAGGCGATTACGGACTATTTATTGAACGGGGCGGTTCGCAATGCAGTCAATTTACCTAATCTTGATGCCAAGACTTACGCGCTGGTGAAGCCGTATCTGGCTTTGGGTGAGAAGTTGGGTAGATTGGTCGCGCAACTGGCACCCAAACGCAATGACCGCCTGGTGGTGACTTATGGCGGGAAAGCCACGGAAGTGCCGACTGATCCGATTAGCCGTTCTATATTGAAGGGATTTTTGGAATCGGCGGGCGGGAAAGATGTCAACCAGGTCAATGTGCGGACGATGGCGAGTGCCCTTGGATTGCGAGTGGAAGAAATCAAGTCGAACGAAGAAACCGATTTCAGCGAGTGGTTGCATGTGGCGGCCTATAGCGGGGAGCAGAAGATTTCGGCGGGTGGCGCGTTGTATGGCGCGAAGAAGCAACCGCGGATTGTGCGAGTGAACGGCCAACCCGTGGAAGTGGTGCCGGAAGGGGTGTTGTTCCTGATGACCAATAAGGATCGTCCGGGCATCGTTGGGTATTTGGGCACGTTGATGGGGCGGCATAACGTGAACATCGCGAGCATGAGTTTGAGTCGTGATATTGCCGGCGGACATGCATTGACGGTGTTGAATCTGGACAGTGTGCCGTCGGAAACAGCATTGGAAGAAATTCGAAAAGATCCGGACATTAGCAATGTGCGGGTAGTTAAGTTATAATCGGCTTTAATTTAGATAATGAAATTTATGAAATCAAAGAAAACGTTAGGCGTCCTGCTCGCAGCGGCGACGGTGGCGAGCGTCGCATTTGCGGTTACGGACAATAAACCGGCGTCAACGAACGCCAGCAGCACGCCGAAGTTGTCAGATTTGCTGCCGGATCAAGTGATCGTGAAGGGCAAGGGCTTTGAATTGAAGCAGAGCCAGCTTGATGAAGCGGTGTCTGGAGTGAAGGCCAATGCGAGTGCACGGGGTCAGGAGATTCCGCCCGCGCAGTTGGAGATGATTCAAAAGAAGCTGTTGGATCGATTGATTCAGATCCAGCTTTTCAAGGCGAAGGCCACCGATGCTGACAAGGCGGAGGGGAAGAAGGAAGGCGATAATCGTTTTGAAATGATCAAGAAGCGCGCGCCCAGTGAGGACATGCTGGCGAAGCAGTTGAAGACGATGGGTTTGACCGTGGAGTCGCTGCACAGCCGTTTGATTGAAGAAGCCACTGCGGAAGCGGTGTTGAAGAGCAAAGTGAAGATCTCGGACGATCAAGTGAAGAAGTTTTACAATGATAATCCGAAGGATTTCGAAGAACCCGAGCAGGTGCGGGCGAGCCATATCCTGATCAGCACGAGCGATCAGAAGACCGGTTCGGAAATGTCCGAAGACCAGAAGAAGGCGAAGAAGAAGCAGGCTGAAGACTTGTTGAAGCGCGCGAAGGCTGGTGAAGACTTTGGCAAGCTGGCCAAGGAATTCTCGGAAGATCCCGGCTCCAAGGACAAGGGTGGCGAGTACATCTTCCCTCGTGGAAAGATGGTGCCTGAATTTGAAGCCGCAGCGTTTTCGCTCCAGACCAATCAGGTCAGCGACATCGTGACGACTCCTTTCGGCTATCATATCATCAAGCTGAGCGAAAAGATTCCGCCGCACAAAGTGGAATTGGCAAAGGTGCAGGACGATATCAAGGGTTACCTGGAAAAGCAGGAAATGGAGAAGGTGTTGCCTGACTTTTACAAGGAGTTGAAGAAGGAGAGCAATGTGCAGATTCTCGATGAGAAGCTGAAAGCTCTGGAAGACGCTCCCGATGAGGTGCCGAATTTTCCGGCCCCGACGCCCAAGCAGGATGACAAGGCCAAGGGAAGCAAGTAGTATCTATTTGAAATAGCAAAGCCCGGCAGAGATGCCGGGCTTTTTCTTTTTAGGGCCACACTGAAAGTGGCCTGGAACAGCGTGGTTTAGTATTTCTTTGAAAACTTTTTGCGGGATTCATCGGTCGATGGAGCGGCCGGGGATGGTTCTGCTTTGGGGGCGGCAGTGGCTGGAGTCGCAGCAGATGCGCCTGGAGTGACGATTGGTTCAGGGTGTGCGCCAGTGTCAGCCAAAGGAGAACCCTGTTGATTGGTGGTTTGAGGTTCGCCGCCTGCTTCGATGGCCTCGACGAAGGCCATGCGCAAGGCGGTAAGGGCCTGCTTCAGCAAGCCTTCCTCCTGTTTGGACAGGTTGCCTTTGGTTTTGTGCTCCAGCATTTCAAGCTGGTCGATGAACATCTTGGCGGCTTCCACATCCTGAACGAATTCGCCGGTTTGGGGATGCGCCACTTTTCCGAGCAACATCATGGCCATGTTGGTTTGTTGAATGACCATGTTGGCAAAGAGCGCGGACATGATTTCTTCAGGGCTGGCGTTGGCCAGAGAGTCTTCAGGTATATTAGTCGTGTCGTTCATCGTTTCTTATCCTTCCTTTGGCGTTTGATTTCCGCCATCAAAAAATGAATGAGATGTTTCAGGCGCGCCTCCAGGTTGACCGTTTCAAGAATGGTCTGCCGCTCGGAAGGGCCGGCGAGGACAGCGCAGGAAACCAGGTCAGCCACCTGATCAGGTTCGGTCAGTTTGTCCAAATAATCCAGCACATCCGTGGCTGAAAATCCGGGCGGGGTTTCCTTCACCGGTTTGGAACTGGTGCTGGAAACGAAGGGAAAAGGAAAGGGAAGACCCAAAACGACCCGTTCTTCCAGAAGTTCGCGCACCTTCGCAATGAGGGCATCGACCACCAATTCGTTGCCCGGAGCGGCTTCGAGTGGTCGGATTCTCTGCACGCGATACGGCTTGTAACGGACAGTCTCCTCAAGTTCAACCCGGGCAATTCCCTGCAAAATGAGATGCGAGGTGCCATCCTTGTGACCGACAGCGACACGGACCAAACCAAGCCCGGCGATCACGCTCGGGGTTTCGCGGGTGCGCCCCGGCTTTTGCATGGCGACGGAGAACATGCGGTTGGTGTTCAGAGAGTCTTCGAGCATTTTGCGATAACGCGGCTCAAAAATATAAAGGGGCAGGAGCGCTTGGGGGAAAAGAGTGGCGTTAGGGAGAGTCATCACTGGCACTTCGCGTGGCAACTTCATGAATAGAATGTAGGTGAGGACGTCATTAATTCAAGCAAGAGATGAGAGATGTGCGCTTGCTTAATTGACCTGTTAAATGCAATATACTGGGCTTATGAAGACAAAAGTCGCGTTAATAGTTCTTTTGCTGGGTTGTGTGGGCTTGGGAGTCGCGCTGGTATCGCGTAATAAGCAGGCCGCCGAACAACATCAGCAGGACACCGAGAGCATTCTGGAAAAGTCCAATCACTGGGTGGAAACCAGCCTGAAGTTGGAAGAACAGAAGCAGGTCAGCCTCAATCTCGAAAAGGACCTGGCCGCGCGCAAGTCAGATATTTCCAAGCTCTCGAACGATCTTACGCAGACCGGCGAGAATCTGAACAAGACTGAAGCTGCTTTGAAATCAGCCTTGGAAGAGACCGCCAAGCGTGACGCGAAGATCGCTGAGTTGGAATCGCAAAAAGAAACGCTTGATAAGCAAGCGGTTGATTTGAAGTCTTCGATCAGCGGCCTGGAAAATCAGATTGCCGATACGCAAAAGAAGCTCTCTGCTTCCGAAGGTGACAAGGCTTTTTTGGAAAAGGAACTGAAGCGCTTGATGGCCGAGAAAGCTGAATTGGAACGTCAGTTCAACGATTTGGCGGTATTGCGCGCCCAGGTTCACAAGCTCAAGGAAGAGCTTTCGATTGCGCGTCGTGTGGAGTGGATTCGTCAGGGACTTTTTGCCAGCCAGGAGCAGAAAGGTGCTCAAAAGCTGATGCAGGGATTCGCCTCGAATAACGCCCGCCCGGCAAACACCAACAAGTACGATTTAAATGTGGAAGTAAACGCTGATGGCAGCGTGAAGCTGGTTGAGCCGGCAGCTGTCGTTAATCCAGCCGCCAATGCTACGACTTCCGCTCCCCAGCCAGCCCAAAAATAATGATCCGCGCCAAAGTGCTCGTCGACTCGCATGGTCGCACCTTGCGCGATTTGCGGGTGAGCATTACCGATCGGTGTAATTTCCGGTGTATGTATTGCCTGCCGGAAACCGAGGCGGCGCAGAACTTTTATCGGGGTCGCTGGGCGAATCTGCCCAACGCCAACCCGATTAAATGGCAGTGGCAACCCAAATCCAAGCTGCTCACGTTCGAAGAAATTGAGCGGGTGGTGCGGATTGCTGCAGAGTTGGGAATTCAGAAGATTCGGCTGACCGGTGGTGAACCGCTCTTGCGCAAGGATGTCGAGCAGTTGGTGTCGCTTATTGCGAAAGTGCCCGGCATTGAAGATTTGGCCATGACCACCAATGGCTTTCTTTTTCCAGAGAAGGGCAAAGCCTTGCGTGATGCCGGTTTGAAACGCATCAGCTTCAGTTTGGATTCACTTGATCGCGCGAATTTCCAAAAAATGACCGGTCGCGATGGCCTGACTGAAGTTTTGGAAAGCATTCGATTCGCCCAGGAGTTGGGGATGAACCCGGTAAAGGTAAATGCGGTGATCATTCGTGGGATTAATGACCATGAAATCGAAGCGCTGGCCGCATTTGCGCGTGAGCGCGATCTTTCGATGAGATTTATCGAATTCATGCCGTTGGACTCGGCGCATGCCTGGAAGAAAGAATTCGTGATGCCGGGGCGTGAGATTCTGGAACGATTGCAGCGCAGCCATCAACTCCAACCGATTGTTTCCGATAATCCCGCCGAGACTGCAAGGCGGTGGAGGTTTTCTGATGGGCGCGGAGAGCTGGGGTTGATTTCACCGGTGAGCGAACCATTTTGCGGACATTGTAATCGGCTTCGTCTGACCGCCGATGGAAAGATTCGAACCTGCCTATTCAGCGTGACCGAACATGATTTGCGTGAAAGGCTGCGAAGTGGCGCTTCGGACGACGAGTTGAATGAATATTTGCAATCGGTTGCGTGGCAAAAGGAAGATCGTCATCACATTGGTGAGGCCGATTTTGTTGCCCCCGAACGCAGCATGAGTTGTATCGGAGGGTAGATTCACTATTGTAGCGCTTGATGACTGAAGACTCCAGTTTATAAAGAATTTAAAGAATTACTATGCCAACATACGAATACGTTTGTACGAAGTGCGATCATCAGTTTGAGGTGGTTCAGTCGATGAAAGATAAACCGCTGACCACTTGTCCCAAGGAATGTTGTGGCATGAAAAAATGGGGCAAGGGAAAGGTTAAACGGGCCATTGGCGCCGGGGCGGGTTTGATTTTCAAGGGAAGCGGTTTCTATATCACCGACTACCGAAGCGAGAATTACAAAGCAGGAGCGAAGAAGGATTCTTCGGCCTCGGCCTCCACCACCTCATCCACTTCTTCGGAAGGCAAGTCTTCCAGTGGCGAGAGCAAATCCACGCCCGCGAAATCGGAAGCGAAGCCCAAACCATCCAAGGCATAGGCCAGGGGTTTTGCGAGACTGAGATGCAGAAGCACGGGTACTTTACCCTCTTGTCAGAGGCTCACAATCATGGGCATAATTGCGGACTGTCCATGTTGAAGTTGCTGATCATCATTTGCACCGGTCTTTTGGTATACGATTGCTGCGCGCAGGAAAGTTCTGCGGATGCCTTCAAGAATGAGATGAGGCATTTGCGTTCTTCATCGCATTATAGCGTGACGCGGCAATTTATTGTCCTTGATCCGGGTCCACCCGACATTTACGCACGGCCTGTTGTTGTTGTTGCGACCAATGTAGTGCATCTGGACCCCAGTCTGCTGACCGTTTCTTGTGAGCGTGTAAAGAAGGCCCTGCTGACCGAATTAGGCATCGGTGACCAGTGGCAGGGCAAAATAACCGTTCAAACTCATCCAAAGCAAAAAATGGATGAAGGTGTGACGATCACCTCCTCCGTTTACTTGAATAAATGGAGTTACCGGGTTGATTTGCCAGAGCGCATGGAAGCACCGAAACTGGTGACGGCGATGGTGCAGGTTTTATTATTGGAGATGGCAAACCGAAACTCGCAAGGCCGCTCGGCGGAAATTCCCGTCTGGCTTACCGAAGGTTTGGCGCGCCAGTTGATTCTTTCCAGTGAAGTTGGGTTGGTGATCCGGTCACCGGGACCGGACACCTATGGGTTCGCTGTCAGCCGAGAGCTTCGTGACGAGCGTAGAATCCACCCGCTCACTGGGGCGCACGAGGAATTGCATCAGTTCCCACCGCTCACACTGCACGAATTAAGTTGGCCTCAGGAAGGGCAGCTAAGAGGTGCTTACGGGGAAACCTATCGAAGCAGTGCGCAGTTACTCGTTTATGATCTGCTGGCTTTGCCCAATGGGCGCACGCTCATGAGCAATTTCATTAATGCGTTACCACTCTACCTGAACTGGCAGATCGCCTTTCGAACTGCCTTTCAGTCACAGTTTGCCACTCAACGCGACTTTGAGAAATGGTGGGCTTTACGACTGGTTAGTTTTACAGGGCGGGATCTTTCCAATATCTGGTCGCCGGAGGAAAGTTTCAAAAAAATTGACGAAATCATTCGCCCTTCCGTTCAGGTGCGCACCGCCGAGGACGAGTTGCCTTTGCGTAGCGAGGTGAGCCTGCAAACAATCATTTTGGAATGGGATTTTCTCATGCAATCCCAGGTTCTGGAGGTAAAAATCAAGCAGTTGGGCATGCTTCGAACACAGGTTTCGCAAGATACAGTGACCCTGGTCGATAATTACCGGAAGGTTCTGGAAGGGTATTTAAAAGAGCGAAATAAAGGCTGGTTTGCCCGACTTGGCCGGAGGCAATCCACCCCGGGACTCGATAAAGTCGCACAGCAGATCACCGGGCAGTTGGATTTGCTGGATCGGGAACGGGAGCAGTTGCGTCCAAAGTTGACCCCAGGCGATACGGCGGGAGTAGAAGTCGGTAGTAGGCTGCTTAGTCATTAATACGGAACAACTTGAATCAGGTGTGAGTAAGTGGTTGATGAGGTTCCCTTGACAGGAAACGGTCTGAATTTATAGTTCGCACATAATGTCATACGACGACTCAGTTGGCACCGCCAAGGGACAAGGAGAAAACGCCAGGTTGGATTCGCTCAAACAGTTTCGCTCTGCCGGTCGTGGATTTTGGAGCCACGTTTCGGAGGCAGATTGGAGTGATTGGCGCTGGCAGCTCAAGAACCGGATCACCTCGCTGGAGCAGCTTCAGAAACTGATGCCGACGCTAACGCCAGAGGAACATGCGGGGACAGTCCTGGCGAATTCCAAACTGGCACTGGCAATTACGCCTTACTTTTTTAACCTGATTGATCCGGCCGATGAGAACTGTCCGATTCGGACGCAGGTGATTCCCAAAGTGCAGGAGACACACACTGCGAGTTGGGAAATGGATGATCCGTGCGGGGAGGATTCACATTCGCCGGTTCCAGGGCTGGTGCATCGTTACCCGGATCGCGTGCTGTTTCTTGTGACGGATCGTTGTGCGTCCTATTGCCGCTATTGCACGAGGTCGCGGTTGGTGAGCAATGCCGCCGGTTATGATTTCCATCCCGAATTCGAGAAGCAAATCGAATACATCCGCAAGACTCCAACTGTGCGCGATGTATTGCTCAGTGGTGGTGATCCGCTGTTGCTAAGCGACGACAAGCTGGAATATCTGTTGAGCCAACTGCGTGCGATACCGCACGTGGAATTTCTGCGAATTGGAACACGTATTCCCATTTTCCTGCCGCAACGCATCACGCCTGCGCTATGCGCAATGCTGAAAAAATATCATCCATTGTTCATCAGCATTCATACCAACCATCCGCGTGAGTTGACCACTGAAGTACGGGAAGCTCTGGGACGCCTGGCTGAGGCGGGGATACCGCTGGGCAATCAGTCGGTGTTGCTTCGCCACGTGAATGATGATCTCACTACGATGCGTGCCCTGGTGCAGAAACTTTTGATGTGCCGCGTAAAGCCTTATTACCTCTACCAATGCGATCTAATTGCCGGTTCAGCGCATCTGCGTTCCAGCGTTCGCAAAGGTCTTGAGATCATGGAAGGTTTACGCGGGCACACGACGGGTTATGCGATTCCGCAGTATGTGATTGATGCCCCTGGCGGTGGAGGAAAGGTGCCAGTCAATCCGGAGTATGTGTTGAGCCGTAATGCAGACCGGGTGGTTATTCGCAATTTTGAAGGTAAAATCTTTGAGTATCCGGAAGCGGCCGATGGAACGCCACTGGTCAAAGCGCCAAAGGAAATCGAAGAGCCGGAGTTGGTGTAATCCTTCCGCCTTGCGTTTGACGGATTAGAGAGCAGAATTGAATTATGAGCACGGATCTGAAAGAACTGGCGCGTGAACTGGCAGCCTTGCCGGTGGAGTCACGCGCCTTCCTGCTGGATCAGCTTTGGGCAAGTCTCAACAATTCTCTGGATCCAAAAATTGATGCGGCGTGGCTCGAAGAAGCAGAACATCGTTGGGAGGGACTTGTGTCCGGCGAGGTTGAGGCTGTGCCCGCGGAGCAGGTCATGAAGGATGCCCGCGCTACGCTTCGCACATGCCCATAGGTTTTCGTTTTCTTTCGGCCGTAGATCAGGCAGTAGGTGCACTTCAGGCTGATCCGTTGCGCCCCGCTCCCGACGCGAAGGCGCGCAGAAAGTGGCGCATCAAAAAATTTCCCTATCATTTCATCTACAAAGCCGGGAATGATCGGGTAATTATATTAGCGGTGGCTCATGCCAGCAGAAAGCCTGGCTATTGGTCCAAACGGAAGGAATAGTTTACTCCATGTCGCGAGAATCGGTTCAGGATAAACAAAGCAGAACGCAAAAGATTTTAGCGGGGCTTAAGAAGGCGTATCCCGACGCACACTGCGAGTTGGTGCATGCCAATCCACTACAGTTGCTCATCGCTACGATCCTCTCGGCGCAGTGCACGGACAAGCAGGTCAATATTGTTACGGCGGATCTGTTCAAGAAGTATAAGACGGCAGCGGATTTTGCGAACGTCGATTCGACGCAATTTGAAAATGATATCAGGCGGATTGGGCTTTATCGGAACAAGGCCAAAAACATCCAGGCCTGCTGCCGTGACCTGGTGGAGAAGTATGGCGGTGAAGTGCCGCGAACAATGGAGCAACTGATTGAACTGGGTGGGGTGGGGCGGAAGACGGCGAATGTGGTGTTGGGGAATGCTTTTAACATTAACTGCGGCATTGTGGTGGATACGCATGTGGCCCGGCTTTCCAACCGGCTGGGACTTACGAAGGAGCAGGCACCGGAGAAAATTGAACGGGCTTTGGTCAAGTTGGTGCCACAATCTGAATGGACATTACTGAGTCATTTGCTGATCTGGCATGGACGGCGAAGATGTTTCGCCAGAAACCCGGATTGCTTGAACTGTGAAGTGCGGCCGCTTTGTCCGCGCATTGGTTTGCCGAAGCTGGTGGTGTAATTCTGATTTCGTGTCACAATCATTTTTCTGTGAGTTCGATTGAAGCAAAACAATGGTTCCTGCTGAGCTCCGACAAATGCGAGTCGGCTTACAACATGGCATTGGACGATGCATTGCTGGAAGCTGCAGTTGAGTTGGGGCGGCCGGTGCTGCGGTTTTATGGTTGGGGTGAACCGGCGGCTTCTTTTGGCTATTTTCAGAAATATGCGGAGGTGTCGCAGATGACTCTGCTGCGGCCGTTGATACGCCGGCCGACGGGAGGAGGACTTGTGCCACACGATGCGGACTGGACTTACAGTGCTGCTTTTCCTCCGAGTGATGCGTGGTACGAATTGAAAGCGACGGAGAGTTACCAGCGCATTCACGAGTGGATTGTGACGGCGTTCAGGAAATTGGGGGTTGAGGCGGAACTCGCGCCTGAGTGCCGCAAATCTTTGCCCGGGCAATGTTTTATCGGTTACGAGAAGTCAGACGTGCTGTGGCATGGGAAAAAGATCGCCGGAGCCGCACAACGGCGGACGAAGAACGGATTGCTGATACAGGGATCCGTGCAGCCGCCGCCGATCAAATTGTTGCGTGAGGATTGGGAGCAGGCTATGTGCAACGTTGCCCAAGCCGAGGCGGGTGCGAGATGGACGGAATTAAAACCGTATCCTGAATTGCTGGGACGTGTTCAGCAGTTGATGGAAACGACGTATTCGCAAAGCGCTTACAACCAAAAGCGTTGAGCTGGTTTTGCAACGGTGATGTGACAAAGTCTATCCTGCCTTTTGTGGTCGAGGAAATTTTATAAGATGTGTTGAGTAATGTTTGCGTTTTGGAGGGCTCCTGATAATTTTCTGCGCAGATGGTTAAGTTGGTTTTATTCGATATCGACGGGACGCTGATACATACCAATGCTGCAGGGGTCAAGGCGTTCGCGAAGGCTTTTGTCATGCAGTTCGGATTGGATGGCGCGGAGGCGTTGAACTTTGCCGGTCGCACGGACACCGGATTGGTGCGCGAATTTTTTCGGAAGCACAAGATTGAACCGACCAAGGAGCATTTCCGGGAGTTCTTCGACTGCTACATCCATTTACTGGATCACATGCTTATCGAATGCGGGGGAGATATCCTTCCAGGCGTATGCCGGCTTATTCATGAATTGCAGAGAATGCCTAATCCTCCATTGATTGGCCTCTTAACCGGCAACATCCGCCTCGGAGCTGAGATCAAGTTGCGGCACTACAGCCTTTGGGATTTCTTCAAGACAGGTGCGTTTGCGGATGATAGCGAGGATCGGAATCAGATTGCCGCCATTGCCATGGAACGCGGGGCACAGATGTTGAATCGTAAGTTGCGCGGTGAGGAGGTGCTGGTAATTGGCGATACTCCCCTGGATATTGCTTGTGGACGGGCGATTGATGCGAGGGTTCTCGCTGTGGCTACCGGCAGGTCATCGGTGGCGGAGTTGCAAGCCCATAAGCCGGATTGGGCAGTGTCCGACCTGGAACAGATGCGGACGATGGAAATTTTGGGGCGCAAGCCTGCTGGCAAGCCAGCAGGACGGTCACTGCACGGTTGATCAGTGAGAATGCGGACGGCCAGTGCCGCACATGCCGCAGGAGCTGGGAACGCCACTGCAACTGGGTTGACCGCCACCATCGCCACTAACGCTGGAGGCGAATACAGAAAGCTTCTTGGATAATTTCACGGAACCGCAATGCGGGCACTTGGTGCCTTCCCAATTGCTGGAACGCACCAAAATTTCGCTGTCTTTGCTGCACTTCTCACAATGAAATTCGTAGATCGGCATGCGGTAATAATAACGGCTCAGGCCAGAATCTCAAGCAGGAGATGATCCGGCAGACTTTTGTCAGGACAGGGGTGAGTTCAAAATGTAAGTGAGTGTTGTTTAGGGAGCCTTCAGTTTTTTCCTTGGGAAGAGGCAGTGGTTTTCAGCCCTCGAAGATTCTCGTCGAACCAATCGGCGAACACCTTTAGATCGGTTTCCATGCCGGGCCAGCCGTGGTCTTTGCCTTGCTTGATAATGAGTTTGTAGGGAGCACCGAGTTCTTTACACCGTTGCTCGAAGATTTGGGCCTGGTAGAGGGGGACTTCGTGGTCGGAATCACCGTGCAAGACAAGAGTGGGAGCCATGTTTTTGGTGACGAAATAAATGGGGGAGATTTCGTGGCCAAGTGTGAGGCGGCTTTCGGGCGAATAGGAACGGGGCCCAAAGGCGGCCTGGTGACGGATGGTGGGGCCGAAGCCGACGCCGTCGTCACCTTCCTTGCTCCAGTTCAAGAAATCGGTGGGAGGGTAGAAGCAGGCGACGCATTGAACAGCACTGCTTTCGCGGTCGATGGGGTCCTTGGAATTGGGATCGCCAGGAGCGCCCTGAGTGCCGATGGTCAGGGAAAGGTGTGCGCCCGCGCTGCTGCCGGTAATGCCGATGTGGTCGGGGTCGATGGAATACTTAGCGGCGTTGTGACGGACGAAACGGACGGCGCGGTGAATGTCGAGTTCGATTTCCGGGATGGTGTATTTGGGTTGTGAACCGTGGACCACGGCAAAGACCGTATAGCCACGTTCCAGCAAGGGACGGTAAGCGCCTGGATTGATGGCTTCGTGCGAGGAAAAGAACCCGCCGCTGACCGTCCAGAGGATGCCGATGCCGTTGGGCTTGGCAGGTTGAAAGATATCCATCGTCAAAGCGGACCCGAACTTGCGCGAATAGATGACGTCCTCGGTGCGCTTATAGTCGGCGGAGGGCTGAGCTTGGGCGGACCAGAAGGACAGAGTGATGGCGAGGAGAGGAAGGAGTTTTTTCATGATTTTCATCAAGCTCGTTACTTCTTTATGTTCCGCAGATGTGCATCAAACCAATCCGCGCAAACTTCGAGGTCTTTGGCGAGCAAATCGGGCCAGCCGTGGCCTGCGCCTTCCTTGACTATGAGTTTGGCTTCAGCCCCGCATTCCTGTGCGCGCTTTACGAAGATTTCCGCCTGTTGGATGGGGACAAGAGTGTCTGCATTACCATGGATGATGAGAGTGGGTGGCATGTTGGAAGTGACGTAGTAGATGGGCGAGATTTGGCGGCCAAGTTCCTTGCGACCTTCTTCAGTATCAGACTGCGGGCCGAAGGCTGGTTTGTAATTCTTTAAAGTGCCCACGCCGGTGGCATCTTCACCCGGTTTGCCATAATTCAGGAAATCAGTAGGCGGGAAAAAGCAGGCGACACATTGGACGGTGCTGCTTTCGCGGTCGATGGGGTCTTTGGCATCGGTTGTGCCGGGTTTGCCTTGAGTTCCCAGGGTGAGGGATAGATGGCCACCTGCGCTGCCGCCGGTGACGCCCAGTTTGTTTGGATCGACACCATATTTGGCAGCATTGTGTTTGATGAAGCGAACGGCGCGACTCATGTCCTGGGTGATTTCAGGAATGATGAACCGCGGTTGGCAGCCGTGGACGACTGTAAAGACTGTATAGCCACGCCTCAGAAAAACCTGGCATGCGGCGGGATTGATTTGCTCGTGTCCGGAAACCCAACCTCCACTCATCACCATTATGATTCCGGCACCGTTTGGTGTTTTTGGCTGGAAGACATCCATGGTGAGTGCCGTGCCAAACTTGCGACCATAAACAACGTCCTCGATGCGCGTGAAATCGACGTTGGTGGATTCGGCCCGGGAGCCGGCGAGCATCAGGAGAAAAAGAAAAGCCGTGTACAGTAGACGCTTCATGGTGTCGGGAATTTTAGCTGCCTAACAATGGCGGTGACAAGCGTGGTATGCAAAGAAAAAACCCGCCCAGATGCGAAGCCGGGCGGGCAAGTATGAATAACACTGCGTTTTCTCTTACTTCTTATCGTAATTCAAAGCTTCCCTGAGTTGGGCGATGGCATTATCGCAGGCTTCGAGAGCCGCCTTGCGATGCCCGCCGAAATCGTGGTCCGCACGTTCCAGATCGTGCTTGGCTTCTTCTAAATTACGAATAGCCGCATGGATGGCGGGATGACGCTCATTGTGGTGATGCTTCTCACCAGCAGCGGGGGCGTTGGTGCCGTCCGCGAAAGCAGACGGCAGGGTGAGCGACAGGGTGCCTGTAAGGACTATGCTAGCGACGATGATTGATAAGTTTTTCTTCATGCGAACTATTACTCTTACCATTCAGTTGATTCTTTCGGTCAAGCGGGCGGGTTCAGTCCCGTCTCATAAGTAACAGACGGCGATCGAAGAAGAAGGTTTCAACAAATAGAGAAGGGGTAAAGCTTATGAACGTCTGGAGGACGGTCGCCGTCCGTGATGCAAATGTAAAAAAGCCGCCTATTTAATCCAGGCGGCTTTCTCGGTAAATAAAATGAACTGGAAACTACACGTTAAATTTGAAAAGCATCACATCGCCATCTTTGACGATGTATTCCTTGCCTTCCATGCGGTAGAGACCCTTTTCGCGGGCGACGGCAACAGAACCGCATTTGACGAGATCCTCGTAAGCGACGGTTTCAGCCTTGATGAAACCGCGTTCGAAGTCGCTATGGATGACGCCGGCGGCTTGAGGGGCAGTATTGCCGACGTGAATCGTCCAGGCGCGGACTTCTTTTTCACCAGCGGTAAAGTAAGTGCGTAATCCGAGTAGGTGATACGTCGCACGAATGAGAGCACCAACGCCGCTTTCTTCAACGCCCAATTCCTTCAAAAATGCCTTGGCTTCTTCGTCCGAAAGATCGATCAGATCGCTTTCAATCTGCGCGCTGATAACCACGGCTTCACAGGCGAGGTGAGTTTTTACGTATTCACGCACCTTGAGCACGTAGGGGTTCTGGTCGGCAGTGGCCAGGTCGCTTTCCTTGACGTTGCAAGCAAAGATGGTTGGTTTGTCGGTCAGTAGATAAAAACTTTTGGAAATGACCTTATCTTCCGGAGTGAGTTCGACCGTGAGGCCGGGCTTGCCGGCATCGAGAATCGGCTCGAATTTGGCGAGCACCGCATCCTGGGCCACGGCTTCCTTATCGCCACGTTTCACATCCTTGCCAATGGAAGCGCGCTTCTTTTTCACTGCTTCGAGGTCGGCCAGAACGAGTTCGGTGTTGATGGTTTCGATATCCCGCACGGGATCGACGCTGCCAGTGACGTGGTGAATATCGGGATCGTCGAAGCAACGAACCACCTGGACAATGGCATCGACTTCGCGGATGTGAGTCAGGAACTTGTTGCCGAGACCTTCACCGGCGCTGGCACCTTTCACGAGACCGGCGATATCGACGAACTCGACAGCGGCGGGAATGATAACTGTGGTTTTAGCGATGTTCTTGAGCACCTCCAGGCGGGAGTCTGGTACGGTGACGATGCCGACATTGGGATCAATGGTGCAGAAAGGATAATTGGCCGCCTGCGCCTTGCGGGTGCGGGTCACGGCGTTGAAAAGAGTGGATTTCCCAACGTTGGGAAGACCGACAATGCCAGCTTTTAACATATTAAATATCTATCTCTGAGTGTAAGGGGTGAAATCGGGCCGAGCGCAAGCCAAAGCTTACTTCTGAGGTTCTTTAGCGGCTTCAACCGCCTCGCGAATCGTCAGCTTGAATTTTTCGACGCCTTCGTCGAAGGCGGCAGCAATGGGCAGGACCGGGGTCTTGCGGATCTTGCGTTTGAAAATTTTCAAGTTTTCCTCAGCGACCGCTTCGTCCATTTTGTTAGCCACGACCAAACGAGGTTTTTCCAACAAGGTTGGGTCGTGCAGTTCCAACTCACTCAATAGTTGCTTGTAATCGTCCCAAGGAGCGCGGTTGTCCGTTCCAGCCATGTCTATCAGCAACACCAGGATTTTGCAGCGTTCGATGTGGCGCAAGAAGGCGTGGCCCAAGCCAACATTGTTATGAGCGCCTTCAATCAATCCAGGAACGTCACAAACCGTGAGACGGGCAAAATCAGCATATTCCACAATCCCGATTTGTGGGTGCAAGGTGGTGAAAGGGTAGGGGGCAATCTTGGGGCGAGCACGGGAGATGGCGGTCAGCAAGGTGGATTTGCCGGCATTTGGATAGCCGACCAGGCCAACTTCCGCAATCAGGCGCAATTCGAGCCGGTAATTCCCTTCATCACCAGGTTCTCCAGGTTGAGCAAAACGGGGCGTTTGGTGACGGGCAGTGGCAAAATTGCGATTTCCCAAGCCACCACGACCACCTTTGCAGAGGACGAACTGTTGTCCATCAACCGTAAGATCGGCCACCAACTCTTCACCTTCATTAGAAGGAGCGGAGCCAACTTTTTCCTCTTCATCGCCTTCCTCTTCCAAATTAATTTCCAGAGCACGCTCGGTCCCTGAGTGGCGAATGACCGGGCGCTTTGCAGTTTTTAGCCTGGGAGTTTCGGTTTCCTGCTCATCTTCATCTTCGTCCTCGACTGGTTTTTGAGGCTGTAAATGCTCAGGAAGACGCCAAACGAGTGTTCCGCAGGGAACTTTAACGATAATGTCTTTACCTGCGTGGCCATCCATGCCCTTACCCATACCCGCTTCCCCCGTTTCCGCTATGAGGCGAGGATTATAAAACTGATGGATTAGGTTGTTAAGGTCATGGTCCGCCTGAAGGATGACATTTCCTCCGCGCCCTCCATTCCCGCCGCTGGGGCCGCCTTTGGTAATATATGCTTCACGGTGAAAAGCCACGCAGCCTTTGCCGCCGTGACCCGCCCGAGCGTAAATTTTTATCTCATCAATGAACATGAGTGAATGAATGAAAACCAATTAGAGTCTCAGAACCACCGACATGACCCTGATACCATCGCATCAGGAAACAAAAAAGGCGAGGCCAGAGACCTCGCCGCGAGAATTTGTAGGGCGAATTAGTTATTCGCCGGAATAGCAACAGCTTCCACGTTGACGCGGCGGCTGTCCTTGTCGAAAAATACCTTGCCATCAACGAGAGCGAACAGGGTCCAATCACGACCGGTGCCAACGTTTTGGCCGGCGGTG
>NZ_ABOX02000082.1 GCF_000172555.1 Pedosphaera parvula Ellin514 | reverse complement strand
GCGCCATCCAGGCCAGTTCAATGTTGTAATACCCCTTGGCCACATAGGGCACCGAGGTTTTTGCGAAGTTTTTGAACAGCGGTTTCTCCATGGCTTCATAGGCCGCCGGAAACTCACCGGTATTATTCCTGGTCGATTCCAACATCATCCTGCAGGCCATGGCAGCCTCCGCTGGCGGCAGTTCCTTTTCTTCCAGCGCCGCGGCCAGGTGCGCCTCCGAATCGTGTCGCAACCGATAGTAATCCTGGTTCTCGGCTTCCAAATCAAAAATCGTCAGCGCCATTCGCAGGCAACCATAAAACTTGCGAATTTCGCAGTAACCGCTATTGGCCATGGCATTACCCACCTCGGTATATTTCTTCACATTCTCCGCCTTGGTGTGGTTCTGCCAGTCATAGCCATTCTTCATGTAAAGATATTCCACCAAAGGATCCTTGCATCCTTTGTAGTTTGCCGCCTCGGCATAGGACCCCACCCGTCTCAAATCATTATACGCTTCGCTGGAATCCGTCACATCCATGTTCGCAAAACTTTCCAGCGCAGCCTTCGCGTCGGCGTCCCAACTGGGATCCTTCATTCCCACTCGCTCATATTCCCCAAGCGTGGTCGCAATCCTCCACTTTAACCTCTGATTCCGCTCATCAATCCTTTGCCCCGCGGTTTTCTCCTTCGACTTGGTCGGCGAACACGATGTTCCCCCCAGCGCGGCCACCAGCACGCAGCAGAACAAAACCAACGGTGAAATTTTTACTATTTTCATAACCACCTTGATACTTTTATTGGTACTCCGGACTTCAACCTTTCAATTTGCTCCTTGTCATATCCTCAATCGCCGCGGTTATCGAGTATTTTTTTACCTTCCGATGGCTTCCACATTTCCATTCGACATTGAAATTGGGCTCTCGCAACTTCCTTCGCCTTGTGGCTCCCGGTGTAAGTAGAAAGTTGGTGGCCTGCAGTATTTCACTTGAGAACCCAAAAGCAGGTCTGCCAGCAGTGATGCCGCCCCGCGTTCGAATGGAAATTCGCCACTGATCAGGCGCTGTTCACACATACCCTTCCATTCATTTCACAGAAATTAAGAATATCTCAAAACCGTGTCAAGAGACTGTTACCATACATCTGAATTCCTTATTTTAAAGCCGAAATATGTAGTTTCACCCGCGACCATAGCCTCCTTTTTGGCATCAGCCGAGCTGATTCTCCTCTCACTCTACTCCTCTTAACGGCGACAAAATCTCAGTCCCGTACCGCTTGATAAACTCCCAAACGCCCTCCAATCCCCGGATGACTCAAAAACAACATAATTGCTGCAGCTGTCATCATTCATCTGCTTCTTCATTACTTACGTACCATGCAGTTATCTTCGCGGTTTGTTTCCTTTGTCGGACCAGATCTCAATTCGCAGCCGAGTTCTCCGCTAATCATAGGGTAAACACCCAGTTCCGCCCCGAGCCCAAATCTGTATAATTTCCGATCGTAATCTTTCGTCTCGCGAACACCCTGGTAACTCGTGATGCTCTTCGATCCATGCGGATTTGATTGTGCGATCCAATTACCCGTTGAGACGTAACACTTATGATCAAACATTTTAGTCCGCTCGCAATTGCCTTGCTCCTTTTTACTTTCACTTTCAACCTCCTCGCACAAGTCCCGACGCTCATCAGCTACCAGGGCCGCGTCACCGTAAACGGCACCAACTTCACTGGCACGGGTCAGTTCAAATTTGCCCTCGTCAATAGTAACGGTTCTCTTTCGTTCTGGAGCAACGACGCCACCAGTAGCAACGGCAGCCAACCAACTTCCACCATTGGCCTCAACGTTACCAATGGCCTGTTCCATATTTTTTTGGGAGATCCGGCACTTAGCATGGTCTCCATCCCCCCAAATCCCTTCGCCAATACTGATGTCCGGCTACGCATCTGGTTCAACGATTGCGTCAATGGATTCCACATGTTGGCTCCGGACCAGAGACTGACCTCAGTTGGTTATGCCATGTCGGCTAATACCGCCTCCACCGTTCCTGACGGCACGATAACGGGAGCCAAGCTTGCCAGCGCGACCATTACCTCTGCCAGTCTCGCACCCGGCGCCGCCGCCGCCAATCTCGCATCTTCCGGTCAGTCGGGCATTGTCAGTGGGGGTATTGTGATGTCGACCAGCGCCAACACCTCCAATCTGGTCAACGCCGGTTATCAACCAGTCGGCAATTTCCCCATCACCGAAGCTTGGGAGCAACGCTCCAACACCGGCGCTCCCTCCGCGCGTCTCGGACACGATGCCGTCTGGACCGGCACCGAAATGTTTGTGTGGGGCGGTAGCGCTGGCAGCAACTACTACAACGATGGTGGCCGTTACAATCCCACCTCCAACACTTGGTTTCCCGTTCCCAGTAATTCCGCCATTCCCGCGCGGCGCTGGTTTCCCGCCCTCTGGACTGGCAGCGAGGTATATATCTGGGGCGGATACGCCAATGGACCCTATGTGTGCGACGGTTGGCGTGTAAACCCCGTCTCCTGCATCTGGACCGCGATGCCTTCAGCCAGTACCCTCTTCCCTCGCGACGCCCCCTCCGCCATCTGGACCGGCACCGAGATGATCATTTGGGGCGGCTATGGGGATGTCGGCGGTTACTTTGGAAATGGCGCACGTTACAATCCCGTCTCCAACATCTGGACTCCCGTCAGCGATGTGACCCCCCCTGCCCCTCGTCTCTTTCACACCGGTGTCTGGACAGGAACAGAAATGCTCATCTGGGGCGGCATGCACACCCAATACCTGAATGATGGCGCCCGCTACAATCCTGTTTCCGACACCTGGACTCCCATGTCCAACACCAACGCCCCGGTCCCTCGCCAGCTGCACACCAGCATCTGGACCGGCACCGAACTGATTGTCTGGGGAGGCAATGGCAACAGCGGCTATCTCAACGACGGTGCGCGTTACAATCCCGTCTCCAACACCTGGACAGCAGTATCCATGATCAATGCACCCCAGGCCCGCAATGATCACACTGCCGTCTGGACCGGCACCGAGATGATTATATGGGGCGGTTTCTGCAACACCAATACCTTGCAAAATGGCGGGATCTACAACCCGGCGACAGACACCTGGAAACCAATCACTACCAATGGCGCTCCAGCCGCCCGCCATCTCCACACCGCCGTCTGGACTGGCAGCCAAATGCTTATCTGGGGCGGCGAAAACGCTGGATCCTACTACAACGACATCTACAGCTACACTCCCCCAAAAACCCTCTACCTCTTCCAAAAGCCCTGAACTCAATCGCTCCTTAACCAGCGAAACACCGCTGATCACCTTTGGCATAAGGTGTAATCGATTGGATTCTTAAGTTCGCCGTATCATTGAACACGCTCCTCATTGGCCTTAATCCGCCACCCGGTTGTCCGCCGCCAAAACCGCGTGTATTGTGTGAATGGAGGTGTCAGAGGGTTCCCCGCTCAGAAATATCAAAATAGACTTTAACGATAATAACGATAAGGAGCCATTTTATGACAGGACTCGAAGCCCGTGACTACGTACTCGACCAAATTAGCGAGCGCGACCCCAAAGGCGATTCCGCCTCGATCAAACTCAGCCGCCATCTGGCCACAGATCTCCTTAAATTGCGACGCGAAGATGTCGGGGAGATTTCACAGGAGATGTTTACTCATGGTATTGATGCATTAAAACAGCACCGGCTCTTCGGTTACAAAGTGGACATTGATCCCGACGTAACTGGTCCCGTCGTCGAATTCGGACCGTAGCCCAATCTTTTTCTGAACAGCGAGGCTGTTGAACATGGAAGATCGAAGATACATGATTCTCTAACCGTCTGCCCGTTCAGCACACCCAAATGCCAAAGGCAGAGGGAATTTCCGCCCTTGCTTCCCCCCGCCTCCAAGTGTAAGGAATGATTAGCAAGGACGTGTATGGAGAAAAGTTCAGGCCCCTCGCTATTTGCGATCATCATTCCCTGGCGCACCATCCTCAAGATCGCTGCCGCCTGTCTGCTGGCATACATCACCGTGCGACTCTCCCGCTTCCTTGCATTACTCGCCCTCTCGCTCCTGCTCGCCATTGCCTTCCGGCCACTGTTTCGATGGACCGCCCGGCACCATTGGCCAAAATCGGCTGGTATCCTTGCCTGCGGCTCGATTCTCTTTTGTTCCACCGCCCTCGTCTTTGGACTCCTCGTACCGGCTATCTCAAAGCAGGGAACAGAATTCATCCAAAAACTTCCGGAGTTCAAAGAGCGCATACTCCAAAGCCCGCCCGCATCCGGAGTCGTCCGCAATCTGGCCGACCGATTTTTCAGCGCCTCGGCTTACTCCAACCTGGAACCATTGCTCAAGAAAGCTGTTACTTGGGGCGGCGTGGGACTGGAAAGAATGGCTGAGTTCTTCCTGGTGCTCATCCTTTCGCTCTACCTGATCGCGGAAGGAGACCGCGTGTACCGATGGCTCATCGCCTTTCTGCCCGAAGAGCAACGTCGCAAAACAGCCGCTGCTGCAGAAGAAATCACGGAGGTGGTCAGCCAGTACGTAGTCGGAAACATCATCACCTCGGTGATCTGCGGCATATACGCATTTACTGTCCTTAAACTGCTGCACGTGCCCAACGCCGCCCTGCTCGCCGTGATGGCAGGCATTTTTGATTTATTGCCGATCATTGGATTCTTCCTGTTCACCATTCCCGCAGTGCTGCTCGCCCTCACAGTTTCAGTGAAAGCCGCAATGCTGGTGGCTATCCTCTACAGCGCATACCACTTGGCCGAAAACTACTTCATCGTGCCGAAAGTGTACGGGAACCGCTTGAGGCTTTCAGAACTGACCGTCCTCATCTCATGCCTCGCCGCCGGACTCATTGCCGGCGTAATCGGCGTACTCCTCGTCCTCCCCATCATCGCGAGCTATCCCACCATCGAACGCATCTGGCTCCGCCCCTACCTCCAACGCGACACCATTCAACGCCACGAAGAACTCGATACACAGGAACACTCCAGAGTTGAATAAACCAAGATTCAACCCGAGATCGAGAGATTCTTAATTCACTATCAAGCATCAGTCTCAATCCCTTCCACGGGCCTTTGGCCAAATACGCGAATCTATAGAACAGGATGGGGAAGCAACGGAAACTCATCATCATGGCCTCGGTCCTGGTCATAGCAGGAGGGCTCAGCCAAAGGTCAAATGGCTCGCTTTCTCATTTTCACTACCAGAGGTACAACCTACACCTTAAAACCTGGCCGATTTCTGGGACAAAAAACCTCGCATAGCCTTAAAATTTGCTTCAAAGATACCGGTCTTTTGAATCCGGCGGGCCCGCCGAACTACCAAGTTTAATCAAAAATGTTGATTAGACCCGGGCTACCTTGAGAAGGTGAGATTTAAGCTCTTCAGGGTTTTAGCCATTTCCATTGCATTTGGGGACGCAAACCTTGAAGGGTTCGGCTGTGCATGCTGCTAAAAGCATAGGCAGGTATGTCCGCTGATTTACTACCACGCACTATGCGTCCGTAAATATTGGACAGTTCCGTGCTGATTCGGTTCCATCGTTCAGAGTCATGGCTTTTCAGTCTCCACGTTCATCCGGCTTACCGCTTCCTTTCATCCCAGTTCTTTTCCCCATTCCGGAAATTATTTTTGGCATTCGGTATGGGTGGATGGTTGGGGCTGGGCCAGGATAAAAAGGATCCGGCACAGATTCCACCCGCCGGGCTCGCCACGCCACGTTTACAACTACTAGAATATTGGAACCTGCAACTCCTCGGCAATCACAATGGATCAAACCTAAGCCTGCATCACATACTTCAGCCCACCCTTCGCTCTAAATTCAGTCCCGTCCAGACCTCTGTTGCGTTTTGGAAAATGCGGCAACCAATAGCCACACGTACGCATGGCCTTAACGCCAGGCATCGAGGTCAAAACAAGTGAATTAATCTAATTAATCCACTTATGCTACTCATCTATCTGAACGCCCATTTCTTGGCAAAAATCGTTGACGCCACCCATGGAAGACAGATACAGCGATAGTCGTCACCAATCGAATGGCATGGCCTCTTTATGCCTTCGCCTAACAAATACCATAACAACTACGGAAGAAGAACCACATGAAAAAATCACTTAAACCCGTCGCCGCTTCAACCCCGCCGCGGTTGGCTCTGATCGCCTCCGCGTTGGGGCTGATCCTTGCTCCAGGGCTGGCACAGGCGCAACGGCCGCTCGGCATTGATGTATCCAGCTACCAAGGCTCCGGCGTCAACTGGTCAGGCATTTCGTTCGGCTGGGCCAAGGCCACCGAAGGGACTTACTTCATTGATGGGGATTTCGTCATCAACGAAAACAACGCCAAGGCCGCCGGCACTCTCATCGGCGCCTATCATTTCGCCCGTCCTGACCTGGACAGCCCCGGCGCGGAGGCCAGTTACTTCTGGAACCAGGCCGGCGGCTATATCAAAAACGATGGCAAATCCGCCATGCCGGCGCTGGATTTTGAAACTTTTAATGGCGTGGTTGGCGCGGGCAGCTACTCCGCCTGGGCCAATGCGTGGTGCGATGCCATCGTGAATAATGCCAATGGGAATGGCGTCAAGGTTCGTCCAGTGCTTTACTGTTCCACGTGCCAGGCTTGCAACTTTGACGGCAGCGTCGGGCAGTGGATTCCCTGGATTGCCAATCCCAGCGGCGAAAGCGCGCAGTCCGGCAGCCCTTGGGGCAGCACTCCGTGCCCGAGTTGTGGCAGCGGTATTTGGGGATCAGGTGCCTGGGATTTCTGGCAGTATGGCGGCTCAAGCATTGATTTGGACGTGTTCAATGGCACTACGTCCGACATGATCGCGACGCTGGGCATCGGCAGCGGCGGCACCTCCCAAACCTCCTATTCCGCTTTCGTCGGTCCGATCATTGCGAACTCGGATGGACGCCTGGAAATGTTTGGCGTCGGAGCCAACAGCGACATATGGCACAACTACCAGTCTGCTCCGAACAGCGGTTGGAATGGCTGGATTGACATGGCCAACGGGAACAGCATCGCCGGCCCGGCAGTCGGCCGTGATAAAGACGGACGCCTGGAACTCTTTGCTTCCACTGGCAGCGGAAAAGTCTGGCACAACTTCCAAACCATCGGCGGCGGCGGCGCGTGGAACGGTTGGGGCAATCAGGCAGGCCCCAGCGTCACCAATCTGGTCGCTCTGTCCAATGCGGACGGTCGACTTGAAGTCTTCGGCATCGGCAACAATGGCGATGTGTGGCATGAATGGCAAACCGCTGTCAACGGCGCCTGGACCACCAGTTGGAGCGATATTACTGGCCAGCAAATCAAGGCCGGAATGGTGGGGATAGCCAATAAAGATGGTCGTCTGGAAATTTTTGGCCAGGGTCAGAACGGCCATGTTTGGCACAACTGGCAGACCTCGCCCGGCCAGGTCTTCAATGGCTGGGCGGACATGGGCAGCGCTTCCGCCGGCCTGAATTCACATCTGGCAATCGCCAAAAACGCCGACGGCACATTGGAGCTTTTTGGCGTCGATAGCGGCGGCAATGTCTGGCATAATTACCAAACCACGCCTGGTGGTGCCTGGAATGGTTTCATTGGTTTTGGCGGACAATCAGGGATACAGCCCGGCTTCGCAGTGGGCATCAATCCTGACGGACGCCTGGAGATGTTCGGCGTGGGAAGCAATGGCAATACCTACCACGTGTGGCAGGATCAACCAGGCAGCCGTTGGCACTCCTGGAGCAACCTGGGTGGAAGTTCGGAACCTGCAATCACGCTGGGCAACAATAAAAACGGTGAGTTGCAGGTTTTCGTCATCGGCACCGGCACCAAGGATGTCTGGTCCATTTATCAAAGCAGCCCTGGCGGCAGCTGGGGAAGTTGGTTCGACCTGGGCGGCAATGGCACGAAGTTCTTCTACGGCCAGTAAGCTGTAACTAAATCGCCAAACAAATAATCCCGCGCAAGCTTCCCAAAGCTTGCGCGGGCAACCCGCTGAGTCGAAGGGTTGAGCGGAATAATTGGGCGGCTGTGGGCAGTCGTTTATGGATTGTCCCTTAACGACTGCGAAGACAGCCTCAGGATCAAACTTCGAGTATCTCGATCAATCCGATACCAGTGATTTTATAGAAGGAGACTTTGCGCCCGCCAAACAACGGCGCTGGGGTGGGCGGAGAAATGCAGATGACGCGCAGCCTGGCTTCCTCAAACCGCGCCAGCGCGACCGGGAGGTCGTTCGTTTCATAACAAACATGGTAGATGATGCCGGCCGGGTGGCATTCGATCAACCTGTCACTTGGCCCCTTGGTTTCTCCCGGCCAGATGATCTCCACGGCTGGATGGGTGTCATGCGCGCAGAGTTGCAGGTGGACGTTTTGCGCCGGGTCGAATACCGACTCGCCCAGCTGGTATCCCAGCGACGAAACGAAAACCCGGGCCTCCTCGGGCCGGCGCACTGCCAGGCCGAAATGATGAAAGGCAAGCTGTGAATTCTTCATTTGCGGAGCGGGAAAGAGTCTGTGTTTCGATCAATCATCTCATCAGGGAAAACATCTCCTTGATCTGCGGAAAGGTGTTTGCGAAAAAAATCAGGCTGGCCGCGCAGTAACCGAAAGTCAACACCACTGCAACCCCGTGAATCCACGGATTAATGTTGTAAGCCTTGAACCCTTCCCGACCGAGCCACTTTTTCAGGCCGATGGTGTAGTAATGATTCGCGACCACCCCGAGCGCGTGCACCGCCCCGTAGGCGGCAAAATTCCAGCCAACCCCATGCCAGACACCCACCAGGAGAAACACCATGACAATGGTAACCGCAATGGCATGATCGACCAGTGCCGGTCCACCAAGGCGCACGAGGGATTTGGAGAGCGGGGCGAACACGACGTCACGCATGTACTGCGACAAGGTGATGTGCCAGCGGTTCCAAAAATCCTTAATGTTGCGCGCGGCGAACGGATTGTTGAAATTCTCAGCCACCGGAATGCCCATCATTCCAGCCGCACCGATGGCCATGTCGCAAAAGCCGGAAAAATTGCAGTAGAGGTACAGGTAATAAAAAACCATGGCCACCAGCAAATCCAGCCGAGGATGATAATGATCGTCAAACAACAAGTTGGCGTAGGTCAGGCGAAACCAGATGCTTCCCAGGAACTTGTATTTGACCAACCCCACGAGAATGCGCAACCAGGCCCGACTCGCCGGGATTACGGTCGGTTGCGCCTCGAAACCGCGGCGGTAATTGCTGTAAGGGTTAATCGGCCCCACGGACATCGTGGGAACAAAAAAGCAAAAGCCGAGGTATTCCAGGAAACCTGGACGGGGTGCCGCGCCATTGCGGATTTCCAGCACGAGATAGCTGCTGCGGAAAGGCCAAATAGGAGATGCCGATAAAGCGCATGTTGAAGAGCTGATATCCCCCCCACCTGCATGGAAATTTGCAGGGCGCGTATCTAGCCAGGCTCAGGAACAGAATCGGCGTGAAGAACGCCAGCCAGGGCAGCCAGCCCTTCCGCTCTGCGAAAAGTCTGAGCATCAGATACTGGACACTCACCAACACCACGTAAGCGACAAAAACCGGAGCGCTTCGACTCTCCTTGTCGCAAAAGAAAAACGCATACAGGGCGGCGAGGTTCAAGCCGGTAAATGCGAGTTCCCGCCACCAGCCTTGCAGTCCTTTCATCACTGAGCGCCCCGCCAAAATGTAGCCGAGCAGTTCGGCCAACTGGATCAACAGTTCGCGCATCTTAAAAACCTTGGTAAACGACCTTGGTATCTGTGAACTGGCTGTTAGAGGTGGCCACCAGCGCCAGGGCACCCAGGCTCAATGCGATCACCACCAAGTAAATGAAAGTTTTAAGGTTTGGTTTGATCTTCATAAACCTGCACGAGACGAGGGGTGATAACGGACGTGAAATAAATCTGGCCGTTCTGGTTGAAATGTTCAGAGTTAAAAAACAGCTTTAGAATGTCCTCGTCGGCCAGTCCGCCGAAAAGCTTTGCCGGAGCAATTCCCATCATGGTCAGGTTGCTGCCCACCAGTCCGGGCCAAAAGGCAGGTTCCTGTATCAACGTAGATTTCATCTCGGTGGATTCCGGCAGATGCACATATACAAGTTTAACATTATGCTCCCTGGCCAGCGCACCCATTTTAGAGACGAACACGGCCTGCATGGGTGAAATCGCATTCTCCAAAAATCGAAACTCCGGCTTGGTGGCTTCGGAATAAATACATACATCTGATGGGCTGGCGCTGGTATGCGGAGTGTAATCAGTGAACGGTTTGTCCAATCTCATGCGCAAGGCAAGCGATCCCATTCGAAACGACGGGTTCGGTATGTGCTCGAATCCAGTCCAGGAAATTTCATCCGATTGAACGGGCGGGAGGTTGGTGCGCAGCAAACCCAGAAGATTCCGCGGCATGCCCAGAACCGTGCTGCAATAAAACGAAATTTTTGAACGCGACGACAGTCCGGTAAGATCTCCGGCGTTGTCCGCCCAACGGAACCAGGCGTGTGCCCGCGGGTGGGCGGTGTTGCCCCCTCCCATGCTGCAATCGCTAAATACGATGACGCGAACTTTCCGGTGCTCCAACAGATCCCGCATGATAAAGTACATCGGGTCCAAACCGGGCGAGTCCCAGGCCAGCGTTCTGACAACTGCCTTCCGCCCCAACTTCTCGCTCAAAGCCTTCTGCACCTGTGGCGTGTCAATTCCCCACCAGATGCGGGATGACCCCATGAAGACGAGGTCCATGTCCTCTTTTTCGTCGAAAATTTGCTCGCGCAGGTAGGGAAAAGCGCCAACGCCCCAAGGGAGAGAGGAATAAATCTCCTGGCGCGGGGGCAACCAGGATTTGCACATCATGACCGGCAGCAAAAGCAGGAGCAGCAGCAGCAGCCCAAACATCATCGCTTGCCGGGTAGAGGTGAACGCCGGTCGCATCAAGCCTCCTTCATCCGCTTGAGAATTAGATCGGCCAATTCACCCACGTTCCGGGCGTTTTCGACCTCGCCGACGCGGAAGCGGACGGAGAACTCCTTCTCCACCGTCACCATGAGGGAAATGTGAGTGAGCGAATCCCATTCGGGCACGTCTTTCGCAGTGGTGGCGGGAGTTAACACCGCCGGATCCAGCAACACGGTGTCGAAGATGGTTTGCAATTTAGCAATAATGTCAGCTTGGTTCATAGGCCCGGCGGATGATTTTGATCTTTGTGGTTACCGGCCGGAAATTCTCGATCATCAGCGTGAATTCACGGCGCGTTGTGTTTTCTGAGGTCAAATCGAAGCCCATGCGTGTATAAAAGTCACGCACCATCTCGTTCTTGGCGGTGGGCAGATAGACGCCTTCCAACCGTGTGGCAGCCCGGCTTTTCGCCACGCGGGCGAGTTCGTTCAGGACCTCTTCCTCCACTTGGCGTTTTAACACCCGGCAACTCATCAGCCACGTGTCCACCTCCACGGCGTCGCCTTTTTGAAGCCCGATGACAATCGAGATCAGGCCGTGGTCGCCAAAACGGTCCCTAAGCCGCACGGAGAATCCCACGTAGTCCGGGTTGCTCATCAGAGTTCGCAAATCGGCTTCGGTGCGGCGGCGCGTGGTGAGATTGAACTGGTTGCTCTTGTTGATCAGTTGCGCCAACCGGGGGACATCCACGGCGGTGAATTCGCTTATGGTGGCCTCCATCTCGAGTGATTCCAAATACGCGCCCATGTCCGTGACGGAGGATTGCAACGCCTGGCGTTGGACTTCGGAACGGTATTGGGTGGTGCGTTCCGCGTCCTCGGCGGTGATGTTTCGCGGCTCAAACAAACGGCAATCCTGGAGTTGGGCAGCGTAATCCGAGGCATCCGGCCCCAGCAGGATGGTGGTCACCTCGGGTGCGAACTGGCGCACGATGTCGATCTCGGCCGGGTTGTCATCCACGAACACAAAACTGTCCAGGCCGAGGTTCAGTTCGGCGGCCATCTGGCGGATATTATCGGACTTCGGTTCCCAGTTGGCCTTGAACGAAACGATATCTTCCATCCGCAAAATCATTTCGGGATGTTTTTCGAAAACTTCCGCCGCTCTGTTGTGATCGTTCTTGCTGCACACGGCCAGCAGCACGCCGCGCTGTTTGAGGGAAATGATATAATTCTGGAAGGCCTTGAAGGCCTCGCCGCGCGGCGAAGTGTCGCCCAGAACGATGCCCTCCAACCCGTCGTCCGCGACGACTCCGCCCCAGAGCGTGTTGTCCAAATCCAGTACCAACACTTTCTTGGGCGCTCGGCGTTGCGACCCGATCAGGTGGGTCGCTTCGCGGGCGAACTCGACCAGGAGGCCGGAGGAACAGGGTTGCTTGCTCTCGAACCAGGCACGGTCATCGCGGGATTGAACGCCACCGTGGCGGTGCGCTAGAAATTCCAGGTCGCAAATATGCAGATAGTGCGGAGCGTTCAGCCCCAGTTCCAGATTCACCCATTTCCGAAACGTCCAATCCGAACCAAGCGTCCGCGACCGGTAGGCGCCGAGGTCGTGCCGGGCGGGCAGCATATAGTTGGAGACAATTACCTCGGCGCAGGATTTCTCGTGGACTTGGCGGACCAACTCCAGCAACGAGTTCACCGCCTTGGTCGCCTCTAAATGTTGCGCCTGCCGCGAGTCCGTCAACCCGCCTCGGTACCTGCAGCGCTGTTCAGAGGGAATCAACAGCACCACCCCCGGCGCGAACTGGTAAAGCGGGCTGGCTTCGTCCATGATTTCCGAGATGTAATTGTCATAATCCCCCAGCCAGATCTCGCAGGGCAGGCCGGCCATCTCGCAAAAATGTTCCAGCAATTCGTGGAAAGGATAGAGGCTACAACCGCCCAGGATCGCCAACCGGGTCTTCTCCTGAGCCAAGCCCGGACGGGAGAGCAGCCGGTCATGGGCCTTCTTCCGCAACGAGCTGAGCAGGAACAATTTGTCGAACTCTCGAGCCGTCGAGGTTTGCGTTTTCAAAACGTCCCAAAACTCCGGATTGCCCTGCAAAAGCAGGGTTTTCAGAGTGTTGATAACGTTCGGTTGCATACAAACTGTAAGCTTAGTTCTCAGACTGAATCTGGCAAGTGTTTTTGGACTCGTGTATAGAGTCGAGTTGCTTCAAAAAAAGGATACTGGGGGAGGAGTTGAGATGGTAGGCTGAACCATTCGTTGACTCATAACGGTTTCCTTTCGACTTTGAGTGTTTTTTCGTCTGCTAACGAACGACAACTCTTTTACCACGAGGAGACCGCCTCGCTTAATGCCTTAAATGCTCATCAGTCCTGACTTTTACACCAATTTTCGAACACTGATAATTCTTGATAACCGTTATTGGCTCTGGTTTGTTGGATTCATGATCGAAAAGGAGCCTACCAGAACGAACTCGCGAACAGCTTTCATACCAAATCTTGATTGAGCACCAAACCCATCTCATGATCACCCTGCGTGAAATCCTGGCCTCTCGTGGCAAACTCGTCGCCCTGACCTGCTACGATTATCCCACCGCTCTCAGTCTGGATGCTTCCACCGTGGACCTCGTCCTGGTCGGCGATTCGGTCGGCACCAACGTCCTCGGATACCGTGATGTCTCCGAGGTAACCATGGATGACATGCTGCATCACGCTCGCGCTGTGCGCCGCGGCTTGAAACGTGCATCGTTGCTCGTGGATTTGCCCTTCAATTCCTACCAAACAGGGGAGGCTGCAATTCTAAACGGAAAGCGCCTCATCGAAGCCGGCGCTGATATGATCAAGCTTGAAGGTGGAATGGAACTCGTCGCAAAAATCCGCGCTCTGCGTTCAGAAAATATCAGGGTCGTCGCCCATATCGGACACACGCCCCAATCACATGTTGGCACCAGAAAAGTCTTCGGCACGACAGCGTCTGAAATTGAGAGTCTGCTCGAAGTATCAAAACAACTGCAACTGGCCGGCAGCGAAGCCGTCTTGCTGGAATGCGTTCCCGAGCGCGTAGCCACAATCATCTCCGATCGACTGGACATCCCAACCATCGGCATAGGCTCTGGCTCCGGATGCGACGGCCAGATATTTGTGATTACTGATCTGCTCGGTTGGCACCACCCCAACTTCCGTTTCAGCGCCTCCTTCGATGACTTTCGCAATCGTACAGTTGCAACAGCAAATCGTTTCGCCCACGAAGTTCGAGACGGCGTTTTCCCGTCAGCAACGCAGGTCTACAAAGTAAAAGACTCCGAACTGCAACAAGCACTCGACGCCGGACAGGAAAAGGACTTATGACTTGCTGCATTCAACAACCTGTCACTTGGTTCATATAAAATTCCTATTCCTGTCGTCTCTAGGCAAATTTTGTTAATCACCAGAAATAGGATGGCAAAATGGCTTTCACTGCTTCTTCTCCTGCTCGCATGCCCACCGTTAATCCGTACCAATCACTTTGGCCAGACTCGACAAGGTGTAGGTTTGCGTATTCACCGGGCTCTTCTTCGCCTCCGCTGTCAATTCCTGATCCAGCAAATCCAATGATCGGTTGGCCAGCATTCGGTAGCTGCCAAAAGTCTGCTCCACTTCCACCTCCCGGTTTATCGGCACCGACCTGATGGGATTGGCGGACTGTTCGACTGTAGTCGGTCTGCGATGTGAAGTTGAAATGAGGAACCAGGCAACGAGCACCTCTGCTGTTCCAGCCATTGCGAACGCCGTACTCCAGGCGAATTTCTCGCCGCGCAATCGCCCGCCGAACGACGGCCAAAGACTGCGCCGACTCTCAACTTTGATGCGCCGCGTCAACTGACGGTGAAACAAGTCCGAAGGCTTTTTCTCCGGCACAGCTTGCGCCGCAGTCGCGAGTTCCCCGGCCAGTCGCGAGATTTTCTCAAGGTGCTGTCGGCAGCCGGAACAGTTTTCCACATGCACGCGCAATTCCGCCTCGTCGCCCTCTTCCAACGCGCCAATGGCCAGCCAACTCAACGCCTTCTGATTCTTCGTGCAAGGCTTCATAATTTTTCCTTTATGGATGGCAGATTTTCGATCTCACCGCTCATGGCATCCATCGTCCGCAATTTTTCAAGCGCGTGAAACAACCGCGATTTCACCGTGCCAATCGAGCAACCCAATGCGGCCGCTATTCCCTCCAGAGAATCATCCACGTAAAATCGCAGGTAAATCACCTGTTGATGCTTCTGCGAAAGTCTTTCGATGCACAATCGTACTTGGGCGGCGCGTTCGAAAGTTTCCACAACCTCGTCCGGAGCGCAATTCTCGTCCGTTATTTGTTCGATGTGATTTCTCGCGGTTGCTTCTTCCTCGCGATCGAGCGTGGACAGCGGAGCCGGGCGTTTCTCCCGCATCACGTTACGAAAACGGTTAAGCAGGATCGCGCAGAGCCAGGTGAAAAACTGGCAACGGCCATTGTAGCGGCGAATGTATCGCCACGCTTCCACCAGCGTTTCCTGCGCCAGTTCTTCCGCCAGTGATTCATTGCCGCAAAGCGTCATTGCGTGACGCAACAATCGCCCTTCAAGCGCGTGGCACATTTCACAATATGCGTCCGCGTCACCCCCTTGCGCCTGTGCGAGCAGGCTTCGCGTATCTGGCGTTTCCATTTCCACGCAGGTTGGGCTTAGGCTGAACACACGATTGTCATAACAGAAAACGCCGGACAGCGCACTGGCAAACTGTCCGGCCCCTGAAACGGGTGGCGATTCATTCCTTGACGGTTGGTTTGGGCGCTGCCTCACCCGCATGTTTCCCATACACGAGGAAGGGTGTGCCTGCCTTTTCTACAAAGATCATTCTCACCGGCCAGCCTTGGCCCGCATAGGAGGATTTCACCTGGAACCCGCGATCCACCCCTTCGAAAACAAATCGTTCCATCGTGAACGGCCCCTTTCCCATCGGGTCCATCACGCTCTTGAAACCCGCGTCACCGTGCAGCTTGTATTCCACCGCCGCGTGCACCATTGCAGTTTTGACCAGGCTCGCGAATTCCTTCGGCCGCGAGTTGCTCAAGGCAGGGAATAATTCACTAATCAATGGATTGGTTGAATTATGAACATCGTTGGTATACGCCCCGATTTGCGCGGCATATTCTGTTGGTGGCAATGCCATGATGGCCGCAGCCCGGTCATACATGGGGGACACATCCGCAACGAGTTTCAACAGGCCGTCACTCGTTCCGCCGGCGGCTTTCAATATCCTGTCCACCTGGGCACCCCCACCTTCCGAGCTGAATAGATTTTGCATCGTGACGCGGATACTCGCCATCGCACCCGCTTCATCGCCCGGATGCTGCTTCTGTGCATCCTGGACAACTCGCACAAACCAGGTGCCGAGGGTTCGCTCACCTTTGTTCATGGCCTGCGCCACTGTGCCGCGCGGCGGGGCTGCTTCGATTCCCTCCTCGAGTTGCTTCAGCGTCTCCGGCGTGAACTGGTAGAAGTTTTCCGCCACCGCATCCAGCACGATGTTTTCCGACGCAAATTGCACCAGCACCGAGATCAATGTTCCATCGGTCGACACGTTTCGCGCCAGCGTATACGTCGCGAGCAGATCATCGAGCGCTTCATCCTGTTTGCCGTTTTGCAATTCCCACATTGCCCGCAACCGTCCGACGTTGGCAGCGACTTTCACCTGCACCAGGTGGCCCAGCAGCAAGTCCGGCCCTTCGGTCAAATCCAATCCCCAATCGCACGGCACCTTCGCGTGCGCTGCTGCCCGCATCAGCCGGAATTGATGTTTATAACTCCCAAGCGCATCGCCGAATTTTTGCCCCAGCACGACGCCCCGCCATTCATTCGTAAGCAGATAATCGCGTCCCGCCCGCCCCGTATTCTCCGAGAGCGCGAAACCCTGGTAATATCGCAACGCCGGGTTGATATCTTTCCGGTAATCCTCACTCCGCACGCCGACGATTGTACCGGCCAGTATTAACAGACTTAAACAGATCGTTTTCATGATTTCTTGAAAATTGATTTATCGGTCTGTCCATTAATAACGCCAACCGGTCAAAAGGTTCATTTTTTGTAATCTGCGTCTCCTCATAACCGTAATTAGCCGTTGAACTTAATCGTGATACTGGTGACTGCGATTTCGGTCTTGGACAAGTTCCTTCCGCAAACTAGGCTATCTTTAATGGCTTGATACCATACCGGAGCCGGATAATTCCACTGAATATCTGTCATATCGCAGAAACCTAGCGTAAATGAACGCAAGTATTAGATTCAAAGCCCCCTGGGGCAGCACGCTCAGACTCATGACGATTCTATGCTTCGCCATATGCCTTGGCATTGCTCTCTCTGGCATGCTGACTTTTACGGAGATTCATCCGGTCGCACGGTTGAGCATGGTTATCACTCCATTACTTATATTAGTGGGAGGCTCTCTTTTCATGGTACGCGGCTACACTTTGGAGAAGGGACAACTGATCATTCATCGATTGGGCTGGTCCTCCCGATTTAATTTATCCTCCCTGAACTCCGCCACACCCGATCCAAAGGCAATGGCCAGTTCAATCCGACTTGCCGGTAACGGCGGCTTATTTTCCTTCTGCGGATTGTTCCGCAACCGTCAACTCGGCAACTACCGCGCCTTTGCCACAGACCCGCAAAATTCCGTCGTATTACGCTTCCCCAAACGCACCCTCGTAGTCACCCCTGATGACCCAAAGCGATTCGCCGATCAAATCACGAAGCTGAAAGATCA
>NZ_ABOX02000081.1 GCF_000172555.1 Pedosphaera parvula Ellin514 | reverse complement strand
TGGTTGTAAAGAGTGTTTGCGGATGGTTGGTGGAATTTGGTCCCCAATAAATATCGGGCGAAACGCCTTTCACAAACAGCAACTCCGAAACGTCATCGAAGGGGCCATTTTTGGCAAAGTACGGAGGATTTAAACTTTGATAGTAATCCGACTCCGCGCCGTTGATGTGAGTATTGTCATCTTTATCAATCCAGTCCTGGATGGAACCAATAATAGTTGGCACGTCCGAGGCATCCACACCCGCCAGAATCAACGCCTGTTGTAAAACCGCGTCATTATTTACCGCCATGTTGATGTCAAACTTGCGTTCTGAATCCTTGATCTTAACCGAAAACCTCCCATTTCCCAAGTGCACATCCTCCAGGGAAAGATCGGCTAAAAGGTCATTCGTTCCACCTGGCCCACCCGCCCATTTTTGGTTAAGAGAATCGTAGCGTTCGCCAGGAATATTCAGTTGTTGCGCCAGAAAATATTTGCCTAATTCCACTCCCGACCGACCAAGCCATTCCATCTCGGTTTCGTTGTAACCATTCATTGCCAACCTGGACTCCACCTTCATTGAAAAGGCGAAGACACCCGCGATCACCGAGAGTACAAAAATGGAAACCATCACAATCACGATTGCGATGCCCGACTGCTTTCCCTTTGATCGGAGCTTCATTAGTTCGTAGTACTTGATTGACGAGGCAGCACCGGCATTTGCCAATCCACCCGCACTGCCTGCGCAGGAAGAGCCACTACATCCATCATTGGGTCCTGTGGCTTGCTTGAAAACTGATCCACCTTGCCCAAGGCAACTGTAAAACGAACCATTGGCGGAAGGGTGTTGGTCTGCGTCCACGTGCTTACATAATCAGCCTGTTGTGGATCCCAGAATTCGACCAAAAATTTGTCCACATTCTTCGCGAGCACCAATGGATGGTCCACCTCGTCCTGGCTCGGTTCGGTTAAAATAGGACTTTGCCTCAGCACCAATTGATTCTTATTGTCCGGCGTTGACCCAGGCTCCACGGAAAATGTTAAGCGCCGGACATCCAGATCTCCGAATTCTCCGCTGCGGGGAAATGATTTAGGCAATCGTGCTGAAAAGCTTAAGGTCGCGAAATCCCCTTCTGTATCAGCCATGAATGCATAATATTTCGCATTCTCACTAAACATGCAGGCACAGAGCAGCGAATCGTGCAGGGTATGCACAGCTACGCGGGTTCTTTGCGCTTCTGCAGCAGCGCGCTCAGCCACTTCCTTGCCCTTCAAGATCGATCTCCACGTGCTATAAATTGCGCTCACAATCACTGCCAAAATGGCCAGGGCGATCATTACCTCCATCAACGTGAAAGCCCCACGCACCCCTTTGTTTGCAGCCTGAAATTTCAATGCACGCCTCCACCAAACGAAGAGGACAATCCGGCAACCGAATTTGGCCTCCACAATAACACACTCAAATGTGACTGCACCGGGTCTTGCCCTCTCATGGATGGTCCGGTCACCAAGTATTCCACCTGAAACAATCCATTCGTGGCAACCTGGGTGATGGTTGATTCCCATTTGTATCCCGGGTAAACATCACCGAAATTTCCTGAATCTCCCCCTTCCTGCAGTTGATTAGTCAAGGAAAGTTGAGACACCAGCATGCCAGCATCCACCTGCGGCTCCTGCAGTCGTCGCGCAATGCGCAAATTGCTTGAAACAAGAGACAAAATCGCAAAAATAGCCATGAAAAAAATTCCCATTGCGATCATTACTTCGATGATCGTGAACGCCGTGGATCCGCGTGGCGAATGCGAACACGGAGCTGCCCCCGGGCTTACAGTGCCTGGAGAAACTGCTCTGCTACTCAACTCCTTTAAATTTGTGCTGATTCTCATTTAAAGTTACTTACTTCAGCCAACCCAGTGACTTCCTCAAGCGCTATCTTTTTGAATTCATTATTATCGGAACGCAATACCAGCGTTAACTGATCACAGATTCCATTTGGATGAAAACGAACCCTCGCCATTTCTTCATCCTTGTATTCCCCAAAATTAATGTCACACATTTCGATGACCACCCGTTCTGAAAGTTGTGCCGTAAGCGGACTGTGATTTGGCGAGGCGGGCGATCCCGCAACGCTGCTGTTGCTTTCAGCACGAACGGATTGCCCGACTGCAGGAGCATTTGTCCCGTTCGCATTCAGCAGGTCTGCATCTTCAGGTGCTTGGACAACTTCAAAACGCCCGGTGTGCGGATAAATACGAAGTTCCATCGCCACCCCATTCAGAATGGCTCGGGCACGTGCCTGAGTACAAACTTCGAGCACATCTTGAACTGCCTGCGTCATCGGCTCAGGATTTGCCTTCCGGTAAATCGCTGGCATTCCCATGGCGAGCGCAATGCCGATGATTGCGACCACCAACATGATCTCAATCAGCGTAAAAGCTCTGTTCCTGGGATATGCCGGTTTCATCAGCGGGCGATACTCGAGGTCATTGCGAACATGGCGGACAACACGCTCAAAAGCAGGAACGCCACACCCAATGCCATCACAACAATCATGACCGGTTCAATCAGGCTCATCATGGTCTTGATGCCAATATTCAATTCATTTTCATACGTGGTGGCCACATTACGCAGAGCCCCGGGCACATTGCCCGTTTCCTCACCGATCTTGAGCAAATCGATCATCAATTGCGGAAACACTTTGCTCTTCGCCAAAGGTTGAGCCAGCGTTTTTCCATCCGTCACCTCTTCCCGTGTTCGGGCAATCGCCTCGCGAATAATGCGGTTTGGCATCGTCTGTTCGGTAATCGTCAGCGCCGTCAGGACCGGCACGCCATTTTCCAGCAAAGTTGCCAGAGTTTGAGCGAACTGGCCGTATAAATTGAGTCGCATCACCTTTCCCACCACGGGAGCATTGATCTTCCAGCCATCAATAGTTCGCTTTCCACCGTCGGTCGATTGGAATCTTTTGAAAATGACAATTACTGCCACCACCGTCAGGATCATCAACCACCAGTAGCCGCTGAAAAGATGGCTAAGGCCAATCAATATGCGCGTGGGAAGTGGCAGTTCAATATTCATGCCTTCAAAAATCTTCATAAACGTCGGCAACATCTTCGTCATGAACAAAAACATGATGATGCTTCCGACTGTGATCACGAAGGCAGGATAAATCAGAGCTGAGGTAAACTTAGATTGGACCTGTGAAAAACGCTCATAATGGTCGGATAAGCGCTTTAATACTTCGGTCAACGCGCCGCTCTGCTCGCCTGCACGAACCATGTTCACGTATAAATCGGAAAAAATGAGTGGCTGCTTGGCCATGGCGTCAGACAAGCCCTTGCCTTCCATCACATCCTGCTTCAATTGCTTGCTAACCTCGGAGGAAATCCCTTTGGATTCCAGATGCGTCATGCTGTTCAAAGCCACGGTCAACGGCATGCCCGATTGCAAAAGATTCGCAAGTTGTTGTGTAAAAGTTCCCAGTTCTTGCAGCTTCGGCTTGCGTTTACGTTCCAGCAGTTCGCGCATGAACGGAGGCAGCGATGCTTTGAAATCGCGCTTTTCGCCACCTCGCTCAGCTGCGGCTGCAGCCTTGGTAGCCGTCTTCGAAGCATCCACCATGATTGGAAATAGCCCCAACCGTTCGATCTGCACGAGGGCAGCCGCACGATCCGCTACGTCCAAAACACCTTGGACTGTCTCTCCCGTACGACGACGGGCTTTATATGCAAACTGTGCCATAATTGTTACTGAACTCTCTTAATTAACCGAAGAAGCGCTAAAGTTGCGCTTTATTAGCCTTTAAGTACCCGCTTCTAAGCACTTGCCATGCCGAGCAATTCGTTGACGCTCCCGCGGCGATAACCCTGCAAGTCCAGCGTCACATGCAAGTAGCCAATTTTCTTTAATGCTGCTGCAACCCGCTCATTCACACCAGCTTCCAAGACTTTCCGAAGCTCACTTGGGCCAATCTCAATTCGCGCTAATTGTCCCTGTTTGAGTTCGTGATGTCTCACACGCACGTCATGGAAACCCAAATCTCGCAAGAGCATTTCCGCTTCCTCGATCATAAGCAATTTCTGCGGTGATACAGCCTCACCGTACGGTATCCGGGAACTCAGGCAGGCCATTTGTGGCTTATCGGCAGTTGGAAGCCCCAGATATGAGGACAATTCCCTGATTTCTGCCTTGGTCAAACCGGCCTCCTTCAGAGGAGCCCGCACTTGAAACTCTGCTGCGGCCTTCGCTCCAGGCCGAAAATCACCCACATCACTCGCGTTTTCACCATAGGCAATCACAGCAAATTGCTCGGCTTTGGCTAGTGGCTCTAACTCCGTGAACAATTCGTGCTTGCAAAAGTAGCATCGGTTATTGGGATTGGCGAGGTAGGAGGAGTTATCAAACTCTTTCGTGCGCACAATTCGAACCGGAATTTCAAATCGCCTGGCAATTTCCAAGGCTTCCTCCAACTCACGTCGTGGCAGGCTGGGCGAATCGGCTATGGCAGCCAACGATTTCTTGCCTAAGACATCTTTGGCCACCTTGGCCAAAAACACCGAATCCACGCCACCAGAATACGCTACAAGGCAGGAGCCATAAGAAGATATTACATTCCGGAGTCGGTTAAGCTTGTCCAAAGTCACAGTCAACAAAATGCCATCACGTTCGAGGCTTGTCGAGCCAGACTACGGCCGTGCTTAAACCCCGCTTGCGATGCAGATGCCTGGCTATGAACAACGGTAAAATGGCTTATCCAAAATCATCCGGACCGCAAGGCACTTCAGCTTTACCACATCGATAGTGTCCACTCGAGTGCACACCAACTGCATCTCACGACAACAGGTTTTGCTATTAAGCCTGCCCTCCAGATATCGCCCGAGGTTTCCTATAATGACTTTGTGCCTTTAAATGCTGCCTTGAATCTGCGCTTGCTGCAGATTGAGGCGGTCCCTGTAGTCGCTTAGGACCTCAATTAGTTTTTCAAATTCGGTCGATTTATGGAAAAAAAACTTTGCGCCTAAATCCGTGCATTTCCGCCGATATTCCATCTCAGCCAATCCCGTCAACACAATGACAGTAACTTCCAATTGTTGCTTTTTGATGGCCTCCAACACCTGGATTCCACTCATCCCTGGCATGCGAATGTCCAGCGTCACGACATCGGGATTAAGGCTTTGAATGAGCTCATAAGCTTCCAATCCTGTCCGGGCCAACCCTACAATTTCCACGTCTGACAGCCTGGAGATTAAAGAAGATAATGAATCCCGGATTGCGGCTGAGTCGTCTGCAACCAAAACCCTGAGGCGCTTCCGGTCATGGTTGCCATCTGCTTGGTTCATAAGAATAATTTATCTGGAAAAGACTCTGTCGTGGCCCTTGCAAGAAGCTGATTCTGTTGTCCTCCAGCGTCCTACACTATCTTATCTCATTCTTAATAAAGCATCTCTTTGAGATAAGCCAAATCAACCTGGCTCAATTCTGAACCTCATCCACAATGATTGCAAATGAGGTGCTCCCAGCCTGAGCGGGTTCAAAAGGTCAGTCAACCAACCTTTCATGTACCGCATAACGGATGATATCCGCATTGGTCTTGAACTTCATTTTTTCCATGATGCGGGTTCGATAAGTACTAATTGTTTTTACACTCAAGGAGAGGTCGAAAGCGATTTCCTTTACACTCTTGCCCAATGCTATCAGGCGCATCACTTGGTACTCACGATCAGAGAGTATCTCATGCGGAGCTTTTCCCATCGGCGTATTTAAACTGGTCGCGAGGTTTTCAGCCAGCGAAGCGCTGACGTACTTCCCCCCAGCCAGCACCTTTTTGACAGCATTTACCACCTCCTCCGAAGCAGTGTTTTTCGTAATATAACCTGCCGCTCCTGTTTTTAATACTCGCACTGCATATTGGTCCTCTGGATGCATGCTCAGGACCAACACCGCCATGTTGGGCTGAGCTTCCACAATCTGTTTCAACACATCCAATCCACTCTTGCCCGGCATGGTGATGTCCAATAACACCACATCCCATGATTGCTTCCAGATCTGCTCCAAGGCTTCAGTGCCGTTGTTTGCTTCTCCAAATACCCCCAGCCCAAACTCGCCGGCAAGTATCTGCTTGAGCCCCTGTCGAATAATGGCATGGTCATCTACTATCAGAATCCGCAACGGCGATACAATCGGTTTGGATGGCCCTTTGGACACTGTTTCACTCTTGCTCGATTGTGACTTTTGGCTGTTCAATGACATTTCTTTCATAAACATATCCAGCTTAGGGATATTATTTTTTTGATTCTCTTGTCTCCCCAAGCTCTGACAGTTTCTGAAACTCCAGCTTTTCAGTTTTTTGATGACGCCCTGCCAGAGGCACTCTCACCCGGACCATCGTTCCCCTTCCTGGTTTTCCAGCTATTTCCAATTCTCCTCCCAGCACCAATGCCCGTTCCCTCATTCCCACCAGCCCCAACGATTTTGTTCCAGCTTTTTCGTTCTCTTTAATTCCTCTGCCGTTATCCCTTACTTCGAGGACAATTTCACTGCCAATTCGCTTTAAACTCACCTCCACACGACTGGCTTGCGCATGGCGCGCGGTATTGGTCATAAGCTCCTGAAATATCCGAAACAAAGCGGTTGACCTTTCCGCGTCCACCCCCAGGTCACCTGATTCAATTTCTGTAGAACAGCGAATACCGGTTCTATTTTGATACTCGCGGATTTGCCATTCAATTGCTGCGGTAAGCCCCAAATCATCCAGCACCCCGGGACGCAACTCGGTACATAACCTCCGGACGACGTTGGCGGTTTCGTCGATCAACCTGGCCATGTTTTCAATTTTATCAATCAGTTGCTGGCGGCTGGCCTTTGAATCTTCCCCAAGTAACCGGGCTCTCATCCAGGCCAGGTCCATCTTGAATCCAGTGAGCGACTGTCCCAACTCATCATGAATTTCCCGGGTGATATGCTTTCTTTCCTCCTCCCGGATGAACTGAAGATGAGCCGCCAGGGCCCTGAGCTCTTCACGGGATTTGGTCAACTCAACCTCAGCCTGCTTGCGTTCGGTGATATCGACAACAAAGCAAACTCCTTCATTGCTACCCTCCCCCAGGCTGGCTGCGCCAATCAACACTGGAATTCGAAATCCATCCTTTCGGACATATTCCTTTTCAACAGGTTCACAAATCCCCGACACCTCCAGGCGCTTGAGTATCTGCTGGTCCCGGACGGCATATTCAGGTGGGGTCATCTTTCTCCAGTCCACCTGGCCTAACTCCAGGTCACCCCTGGTAAATCCCACCATGGAAAGATACTTATCATTGGCTTCAAAAATTCTTCCGTTCTCCTGCCAAAAGAAAATCCCGATCATGTTGGATTCCACCACCCGCCGGAAGCGATCCTCACTATGTCGCAACGCCTCACGTACTCGAATACGCTCCAATGCCCCGCCGCAATAGTCTGCCAGAGTCTGAAAGGTGCTTAAATCTCCCTGACCATACGCTCCCATTTTGTAGCTCTGAACTGAAAGAATGCCAATTACCTTTGCCTGGTACCGAATAGGAACAAACATCATCGAGGCAGAACGTTTGGTGATGTCCCCAAATGGAATTGTCCCGGGAATTTCAGCATGCCCCTGATCACGTAAAATGAGTTCAGCCCCATTCTCAATAATTCGACGCGCCGTGCTGCTTGGTCTTTTGTCCACGTAGCTGGAACCAACCTCTTCTCTCATCCCTTCAATCGTGTCTATATTTAATACCGTTTGTATTTCCCGAGATTCAGGGGAGTACAAATCCAACACGAATGCATCCCAACGAAATATTTCTTCTGCAATTCTGCTGATCACCCGGGCAGCCTCCACTGGAGTTGAAGCAGAACTGAGGCTTTGACCCAATTTCGAAAGCGCTGCCATGTAGCTCTCTGCCCGCTTGCGTTCGGTAATGTCGCGGGCAATATTTGACACTCCAACAATATTGCCCATGGCATCCGTGATCGGGGAAATCGTCACGGAAACATCGATCCGGCGTCCATCCTTGCGTATCATTACTGTCTCAAATGGAGAAACTCTTTCCCTCCTATTCAGTTTCGCCTCTGCTTCGCGCCGCTCCGGGGGAATCATTAGCAATAATGATCGGCCTTTTACTTCTTCCGCCTGGTAACCAAAAATTCTCTCTGCTCCCTGATTCCAGCTTGTAACTGTTCCATCCAACTCTTCACCAAAAATGGCATCCCCGGAAGATTCGACGATGGCTGCGAGTCGATGATAAGCTTCTTCCGCCTGCCTTCGCTCCCTTCGCACCTGCGCTTCTCCCAACTCTCGATCAATCACCGGTATCAACCGCGCCAAACTGTTCTTTAATAAATAATCGTGCGCTCCGGATTTCATCGCAGCCACCGCCACTTCTTCACCAATCGCTCCAGATACAATAATGAAAGGCAGATCAATGCGGGTGTTTTGCAATAGCTTGAGTGCCCGGATGGCACTAAATCGAGGCAAAGAATAGTCCGCTATTATCACATCCCATTCCTTGGCTTGCAATTGGGTGATAAAAGCTGCTTCGGTGTCAACTTGCTCATGGACAACTTCATAACCTCCCTTGTGCAAGTGACGAATGACAAGTAAGACATCGGCTGCACTATCTTCCACGATCAATACACGAAGCGTTTTACCCATTAGGATCACGGCTCCCTTTTCCGGGATATTCCAAGCTACCCTCAAAGTGGCTCCTCTGCCATACCGACTTCGAAGCCTTTGGAAGGAAACCCTGGGACTGATCAATTTGCATCCCCAACATGGCGGCCTGAACTGCCTCTTCCTCAGCAAAATTACATTCCATGTAATTGGAATGAATCACATGAAGCCTGAACTCAATAATGAAGTATTCTTCCGGGCCAAACTCAGCATTCATATTCAATGGAGCATTGTCGTTCCACCCACTCCCATCTGGGCTCTCGTTTAACTCATCAGACGCATTCATTGATAGATTCGGTTTGTAAATCCGGAAACAGTTTTCCAATGACATCAAGCAGCCTCTCTCCAAACTCCGACTTGGTAAGAAATGCATCCGCTCCCGCCTTGTGTGCAGAATCGCTGAATACAAACCCTTCGTGGAGACTGATCAAAATTATTTGTGGAGCCTCGATCAGGGACTTCAACTTGCGAGTGGCTTCAAGTCCATTCATTCCAGGCATGGAGAAGTCCATAAGCACCAAATCTGGCGATCTCTCTTGAACTAGGCTGAGCGCAGTCACCCCCGAGTCAGCAAGACCGACAATCTGCAAATTTGGATGGGGTGATAGAAAGTTGGATGCGACACTTAAGAAATCCGGACTATCATCCACCAGCAAAAGTTTCAATCTATCTACTGCTTGATTCACAATAATTTTCGACTTTCTTGAGACTCGGTCAGGATTTCGAATGAGTCTCTCATTGGTTGTATAACCCAACACACCCGGAGCTCGGAGGTGAATCGTGGTGAAAGTTTACATCGTAAACAATCAGGTAAAACCTTAGAGCGGGCAGGAAAAAACCTTAGCTCTCCTTTTCCAGGGAATTTAGCCTTACGTACTGTTACTTTTAAGGGAATTTAGGTGGCTGATGAAATCAGCCCCATCCTCATTGCATACCGAACCAGTCCCGGAACGTCATGAATACCCAGGCGATCCATTAACTGCGTCCGGTGCGTCTCAACCGTTTTAACACTCAAATTAAGAAGAAAAGCCATTTCTTTCGTGCTTTTACCTTCTGCGATTAGTTGCAGAATCTCCCGTTGCCGCGGGGTTAACTGTTCCATTGGACTTTTTTGGCCGTTGATTCTTCCTAAATAATCCTCAATCACCCGTTTCGAAATAGCGGGGCTTAAATACGTATCGCCCCGTGACACCGCCTGGATTGCCAGTTCCAACTCCGCCGTTGCGGCATCCTTGAGCAAATAGCCCGCTGCTCCGGCACGCAAGGTCTGCAGCACGTACTCTTCATTGGCATGCATCGATAGGATGATTACACGGCTGCTCGGAAACTCCTTTACTATCCTGGCGGTTGCTTCCAACCCGTTCAGTCCGGACATCGCTATATCCATCAACACAACACCTGGCTGAAGGGCCTTCACAAGGCTGAGCGCTTCCCGGCCATCAGCTGCTTCCCCGACAACCTCCACCCCGGGCATCTTCTCCAGCAACGAACGTATGCCAGCCCTCAAGAGGGTATGATCGTCGGCCAACAGGATACGGATTGTGCTCATTTCAAATTATTGCCTCACTCGTGCCGGGCGTGGAAAGGGACTTTGAAATCGGAAACCATGCATACACCTCTGTGCCCTCTCCCGGCGTGGACTTGAACTCGACCCTGCCCCCCATCAACGAAGCTCGTTCCTCCATTCCGAGCAGCCCAAGGCTGCTGCCTGCAGCCACATGTTCCCGGACTTTTTTCATATCAAACCCGATTCCATCATCTCGTATCGTCAATTGCAAATCCTTCTCAGCCACATTTAAATCAATGGTTACGTTCTGGGCTTCTGCATGCCGGACAATATTCGTCAACGCTTCCTGGGCAACTCGAAAACAAGCGGTCTCCAATGCCGGATCCTGGCGCATTTCCATCGGCTCGGCCGCAAACTGAATCCTTAGCCCTGCCCGCTGTGCCTGTTGGTCTGCATACCAACGCAAGGCTGCGAATAACCCCAAGTCATCCAGCATTGAAGGACGCAAATCCAGTGATAGATTGCGCACCTGTCGCAGTGTCTTGTCCACGATTCCAATACTGTCCAGTAAACGTGGCGAAAAAGCAGTGGAGTTTGCCATGCGCTGCACTGCTTGAAGGTTTATTTTCAAAGCTGTCAGCCCCTGTCCAATTTCATCATGCAGTTCCCGGGCGATGTGCCTTCTTTCGCTTTCCTGTAATTCCAAAAGTCTTCGTGAGAGCGTTTGTAGCTGTTCGGTGGTACGTTTTAATTCTGCTTCATCCATTTCCCGTTCCGTCACATCCTGCGCCGTTCCAAGAATCACCGGTTCCCCATTCAACTCTGCTTTGAAGCCATGCGCCTCAATGGTGAGCAGACCGGCATCTTTCCGCTGGCCATGGAAGCGATAGCGTATCCCCTCAATTTGCCCTTCCAGGCGAAGTCGAACGTTTTCACTCACGATGGGACGCTCCTTTTCAACTATGACGTCGAAGACCGAACTGAGGGAGAGCATTCCACTCACATCATAGCCAAACATCTCTGCGAATTTGGGATTTGCATATTTGAACCGTTCACCCTGGATTATGTAAATTCCCATTAAGGACTGCTCGCTGATAATGCGAAACCGTTCCTCACTCTGTCTTAGCGCCTCTTCAGTGCGTTTTCTTTCTGTAATTTGCTCAGCTAACTCATCTTTTTGATTCCTCACCTTTTTATACAGTCGTTCGTTATAAATCGAGGTCGCGATGTTATTGGCCACGATCTGGAGATGTTCCAAATCAGCGTCCCTGAAACTCTGGAGTTCCTTTTGTGAGTATATGCCTATAAGCCCCAACGTTTCGTTTTGCGCCAGCAATGGCGCTCCGGCATAGGATCGATACAAAGCGCCTGTGGGTAACCGATTTATAAATGGCACGCTCATTGGGTTCTGGGAAAGATCTGGTACAAAGACCGGTTTACGCTCTTCGAAGATTCGTCTTCCCAGCCCCCAGTCTTTCGATACACATGGCTCCAGATAGCCTTCAACACCTCCTGCACTGCCAAATAGTACGAGATCGTCGCCTTCCAAAACCCGAATTACGCAACCATCCACACCAAAAGCCGTGCGCGCCAGCTCTGCCAGTTTACACCCCTGTTCCTCCATCGGTGCCCCAACAATCCCACCAATGCGCGCGATCAGGCTTAATCTCTCGTTTCGGAGCGCCAACTCCCGTTCCACCTGTTTTAGTAACGCTTCGTCTGCCTGCTTTCGCTTCACCAGCAACAATGCCGTGATCCAAAGCATTCCAATGCCCACAAGCCGGTTGATTGCGACGAAATTAAAGGATAACCCGCTCGGCACTGAGAAAAAATAACCGATCACCAGCAGCAGGGAACAAAGCAGGGAAAGAAAAATGGGATACCACCACTTCCTGACTCTAAAAGAAATCAGTAGTGGAATCAAATAAGGCCCCCATCCGCTGGCACCCAGGGGCATCAGCAGGTCCAGAACGAAAACCCCGATAGCCAGAAAGAGAGTTGCCAGAACCATCATGAAAAAATACTTCAACGTTATATAACAGCTCCCTCCAATTAATTCCAACCGTATTTCCTTCCTTCGTGCTTGACGAACCCGGGCATTTTGATTGCATACACTGAATGAAAAATAAATTTCTTATTCTTTTGCTGGTAGCTGGACTCGCCAGCTTGGTTGCTGGCTGTGTCAGCACCGTTGATGGAAGATCTGAAGCGGGCATCCCTTTCTTAAAGGATTCGGTGGAAGGACGTTACGAACGCACTGTCCCTGTTGTCTTTGCTGCCGCCAAACAAGTATTGGCTTTCAACGGAGCTCTCGTTGCTGAAAACACCTTGAACAATTCTCTCGAAGCCAGAATTGCTCAACGTGAAGTCTTTGTAAGGGTTCAAGAACTGGATCCTGTCAAACCCATTACGCGCCTCGTCGTCCAAACCCGCACCCCGGCCGGTGGCACGGACATTGACCTGGCCCACGAAATTGAGAAGCAGATTGCCTTGAAAATGGCGGCTCACTAAGCCCGCCTCTTCAAACCAATATCCTGTTCATAAGAGCCAAGCTGAACCGCTTGGCTCTTTTCTTTTCCCTTGAATTCCAGCTTCAACATTTGCATTCGGCGTTCGGCTTTCTGGGCGGCTGGGGACTCAGGATAGATATCCATTACTCGCTGCAGGCTTTGCCTTGCTTGTTCGAGCTCTCCTCCATGCTGCACCTGCAAGTCCACCAGCGAATTAAGCCAGCGCACTACATTTTTGGGAGTTTGATTGGGCTGATTGATCAACTGCTCCAACTGTTCCTGGGCGAGATCGAGTCGTTGATAATGGCTGGCATAGATGTTTGCCAATCTTTCGCGGGCTTCAGTGTCCAACGGATGAACCTCCAAATGCTTGACCAAAATAGCTGCCAGTTTGCCCGCATCCGTTTCAGCCGGTTTGAGTGCGGTGGAATCCTGAAGCAACCCGATGTTTTCAACTCCTTTGATGACTCTCACTCCCTGCCTCTGCTGCGAGGCCAACAACATCTCTGTATCCGCCAGATGCGCAATCCGTTGCGATGCTTGCAGCGACATTTCAGTCTCAGGCAGCAATTCAATAATTTTTTCCAGGGCGATTTTCGCAGCCTCACGATTCTTGTGCAAATTCAGGTGCCAATCCGCCATCCGATTCAGCGCATAGGCGACATTACGTGGTGGCTGCTCCCCCAGGCTGCAAACCCGCTGCACCGTCACTTCCGCCCCCTGCAAATCATCCAAATTCTCCGCCTGCAGTTCAGACAACAACATCATGCCTTCAAAATCGTTGGGGAACTTCTGCAATTGCCGGCGCACCTCAGCCAATGATTCAAGGTATTTACCCTGGGTTTTCTTGGCCTGAGCAATGGAATAAAATGGCTTGGGTTCCACTTCGGCGGTTCCCCCATCATATAATCCTCCAAAAATACTCCCCACGCTTTCACCGATCACCCGCGCCCATAAAATTGCCAGCACTAAACCTCCCGCTGCGGCATACACGACCATGAATGCTCTGGCTGGGCCCTGAACCTGTGAAAGTTTGTGTCCCTGCACAAAAACATAAACAAGTACCAGGGCAGTGATGATCCAGCGGGTAATTAACATCCATGGCTCTCGTGATCGTTTAAGCCATGTCCAAATGAACCAGGCAAGGAACAAAATCAAAAAAATTGGGATAATCCAATTTTCGAATATCTGAAGTATCAGATTCATATCCATGGCTGTGCTCAACCTTCCATCTTTCAGCTTGGAAGCTCAAGTAAATCGCCAAGTGTTTATAAGCGTAGTCTAAAGAACCTAAAACGCAAGCAACTAAAGTTTAAATGCGCGCAGAGGAAAAAACCAACCTGGGAGCGATCGCTGTGATAAGTCACTTGGAAGTCTGGGCAGGCGGTCTTTTTTGCCCCAAATCGTACTCCACTTTCGTCCGCGTATTGTCCTTGATGTTCGTAATTTCCATGTCCTCCAACTGCCATTGATCATTGATCTTTCGGAAATGGCCGAGGGAGAATTCCTTGTATTTTTTATTGTCCTGGTCGTAAGCCTCTGCCTGAATGATGCCGCCTTGATGCTGCTTAAAGCTGTCGATATCAACCCAGGTGACCACGCGCGAATATCCATTTTTACCAGGGTTTGGATTGAAACTTTCCAGGACATAACAAGCCCGACTCCTTTTCATTTCGCTCGGCCGTTTCACCTGCTTCGGCCACTGATAAAATTCAAATCCAAGATCCGCCAGCCAAAAATCCGAATTTGCCAAGGGAATGTTGGCCTCAGCCCCAGTCAGTTTCTTTTCTTCGCCCAAAGGCGCTCCGGGTGTCGGCGCCTTGGCGTACAAATATACATTCGGCCCCGTGGCGGAATGCACGATGGTCAAGTGCTCGGCGCCTTTTCCATCAATTGCACCCGTAAGATACTCGTTCCTCCACATCGGCTCGATCCAACTCACCTTTCCCAGCACCGGAATTGTGGTGACGGTTTTACGATCATGGCTCCGGATTTTTAATCTTCCCTTCCATTCACCTTCCGGAGGCTTTTGTTTTCTCAGTTCAGCCGCGATGATTTGCCCTGCGGCTTCGGGAGTAAGATCGTCAGTTTGCGGCTGTGCAAAGGCTGCAAAGTCTCCACTCAGAAGTAAAACTGCCGCCGCCCACCTCGTAAGTTGAACCAGATTTCGAAATCTCATTTTTTGGTTAATGCCAGGGGAATCAGCTCGGAAATGTGACTGACAAAATGAACCTTCATCTTTTTGCGCACCTCCACCGGCACTTCTTCCCAATCCGCACTATTTTGCTCTGGCAGCATCACATGCGTCAGGCCAAACCGCGCCGCCGCCAATACTTTTTCCTTGATGCCACCCACCCTCAACACACGGCCTCGCAAACTGATTTCGCCGGTCATGGCGATATCCGAACGCACTCGCCGACGCATCAGCAACGAAGCCAGCGCAACAACAATGGTTACCCCCGCACTTGGCCCATCTTTGGGCGTGGCGCCCGCAGGCACATGAATGTGCAGGTCATACTTGGCATAATCCGAGAGATCCAGCGCCAAAGCCCTTGATTGGCTCCGCAAATAGCTCAGTGCCGTTTGCGCACTCTCCTTCATGACTTCGCCGAGAGATCCGGTCAAAATCAGTTGCCCCCGTCCTGGCATGCGGGTTGCCTCAATATAAAGTATTTCACCACCAACCGGTGTCCACGCCAGCCCGGTGGCTATACCGATCTCGGTAATCTGCTCGGCTGTTTCGACAAAATTCCTTACCGGTCCCAGATAATCTGCCAGTGCTTTTGGAGCGAGCGTCACTGACTTCGCATTGCCATTCTGGCTTACGATTTTTAACGCTGCTTTCCGCATGAGCGCCGCAATTTCGCGCTCCAATTGCCTGACTCCCGCTTCTCTCGTATAATCCTGGATCAACCGGCGCAAGGTGGCATCCGGTATTTTGAACATCTTTCGCGTCACCCCGTTTTCGTTGGATTGACGCGGCACGAGATAACGTTTGGCAATCTGCAGTTTCTCAGACTCGGTGTAACCGGCCAGTTCAATCACTTCAAGTCGATCCCGTAACGCGGGATGAATGGGATCCAACCAGTTCGCAGTGGTAATGAATAAAACGCGGGAAAGATCAAAGGGCAGATCAAGATAATGGTCCGTAAAGGTGTTGTTCTGCGAGGGATCAAGCACCTCCAACAGCGCTGACGCTGGATCACCGCGAAAATCCGAACCGACCTTGTCGATTTCATCCAGCAAGATTACTGGATTTCTACTCTCAGTCCGGCGCAGGGCATGAATGATTCTTCCAGGCAGAGCCCCGACGTAAGTGCGACGATGCCCTCGAATCTCCGCTTCATCACGCATGCCACCAAGGGCAATGCGCGCAAACTTTCTGCCTAAGGCATCCGCAATGCTTTTGCCAAGGGATGTCTTGCCAACCCCTGGAGGTCCCACGAGACAAAGAATCGGTCCCTTGATCTGCTTCTTTAATTTAATAACGGCAAGAAATTCGAGCAGCCGATCCTTCACCTTCGGCAGGCCAAAATGCTGTTCGTCCAATATCCGCTTGGCATCATTAAGATTAATTTTATCTTCGGTCACCTTGACCCAGGGCAGACCTAAAATCCAATCAAGATAATGTCGCGCTACGCCGTATTCTGCCATGGAAGGGGACATTTGCTGCAGGCGCTCCAGCTCGGCAACCGCAACCTTTCGGGCATCATCTGGCAATGGAGCCTTGTCAATTTGTTCACGGAGATTCTTGATCTCCGTCGCCGCCACATCGCCTTCCCCCAACTCCCGTTGAATGGCACGCATCTGTTCGCGCAGAAAGAAGTCGCGTTGCGTCTTCGACATCGAGCTGGCCACATCCGTCTGAATCTTTGAACTCAACGTCAGAACCTCATGTTCGCGATTCAACAGTGGCAATAACCGCGTCAATCGTTCCTTGACGGAATTCGTCTCCAGCATCTTTTGGCGCTCGTCCAGACTCAGGTTCAGGTTAACCGCAATCAGGTCAGTCAGATGTCCCGGATCTTCTGTGTTAAGCGCCGCAATCTTGACCTGGTCTGCCATCGCAGGCGAAAGTTTGATGATCTCCTGAAATTGCGCGTGGGCGTTGCGGGTCAAGGCCTGCAATTCAATGGAGTCTTCCTTCGCATCCTTCCAAACCTCAATCTTTGCCTTCAAATATGGCGTTTGGGCTTCATAACCTTTGATGCGGATACGCCACAATCCTTCGACCAACACGCGCACTGTGTTGTCGGGAAACTTCAACATTTTTAAAACCCGCGCCGCGCACCCAATCTCGAACATGTCTTCAGGCAGCGGATTCTCCACCTCGGGCTTCTTCTGGAGAACAACCCCAAGTAAACGCTCTCCACCAACCACGTCATCAATGAGGTGAATGCTTTGAGAGGTCTCCACCAGCAACGGCGCAACCATGCCAGGAAAAATTACAATGTCGGAAAGCCCTAATATGGGCAAAACCTGTGGGAGAGATCGAGCAGAGATCTTCGTTGCAGGTGCTTCTGCATCCGAAGTGGCCCCTAAAATATTTATGAATTCAGTATCCGGCGAAGTCATGTCGCGCCATTCGCTTATTAGCTGTTGTCCTTCTCAGGAAAAACATATGGAGAAGGCTACTTCCCGGCAACAGGTACTTTCGTACGTTTTAATGGCGCCTTGGTGGATTGCGGAACATCGACTCGCAAAAAACCATTCAAATAAGAGGCTTTGGCATGACTGAGATCGTAACCCGGGGGAAGCTCGATAACGTTTTCAAATGGTCCGTAATTAATCTCCATCGCCAAAAAATTGAACTTGGGCGCCCGACAACCGTCCGGTCGCTCTCCGCTGATTCGCAATCTGTTGCCTTCCATGGTAATCTGCAAGTTTTCGCTGCGCATCCCAGCCAACTCCAGCTTGATTACCAGGCCATTATCAGTCACATACACATCAGTGTTCGGCACCCAATGCGCTCGTCCAGCACCTTCTCTATCACGCACTGTCGTGAGCTGCACAAAATGTCCGGTCGTACTTACTTTGCACATGGCCATTATGGGGCTTTATTATATTCTGATTTACTCAATAATGCAAGCGCGTCGTTAATTCATCTTCACTGTGATTTGGGGCCTCTCACCTTTTCTGGCACGAAACACTATCGAACTCCGCGGCGCCTCCTGGCTGGCTTTGCCACAACCACAATGTGTATCTTTCTCCAGGCTAAACTTGCGCGGCCTCAATCTGCTCCACAGGAAAATTCCTGCGGTGCCGGCAACTATCACCAGGGCGATTATCTGCTGCCAATCCATTAAACCAAAATACCGCGTTTTGCTACCTTGGCAACAAATGTTTACCCACCTCTTTTTTCGCTCATCCCAAAATCACAGCCCCTGACCTCACTCACATCACCTTACCTCGCTGAATACCTTCCTGAAAACTTCTCTTCACATTTTTAATGGTTCATTTCCATTTTTTATTTTCTAATCTCTCACATGGCTGGTCAACTCTATCGCCACTCGTACCGCGTTACCTACGCCGACTGCACCGTCGGCAATCACATCTACTATTCGCGCTACCTCAACCTGCTCGAAGCCGCTCGCGGCGAATTCTTCCGCC
>NZ_ABOX02000080.1 GCF_000172555.1 Pedosphaera parvula Ellin514 | reverse complement strand
TCCCCACCCCGCCGGCCGATTCCTGGCTGAAATTCCCAGCGCCGACACTACTAGGGGAAATACCGGCAATCAAATTACCTGAAGCAACAGACCAGGTCGGAGTGAAACTGTTACTGCCATTTCCGACCTGGCTGGCTGCGGAAACAATGACATTGCCCACCGGTGCCGGAATGGGATTCACTGTGAGCGAACTCGCCGCACTGATTGTAACTCCAGTGTTATTGGAGGCTAAAAGACTATAGGTTGCCGAATCGGAGAGCTGCAGATTAGTGAGAGTCAATACGGTGTTGGTGGCTCCAGGAATGTTGGCAGGTCCCCCTCCAGAATTTTTACGCCATTGGAACTTTACCGGACTGTCGCTGCTAAAAGCGGCGACGAAAGTGACCTGGCTTCCTACCACATCAATGCTGATGACTGGAAGCGTGTTCGTCGTCAGGACTGGTACTGCAGCAAAGCCAACTGTATGGGCTACCAACAGGCCCAATAAAACAGCCAACCGACCGCCTCTCGATTCTCTACGCATCATTGAATTAAGACTTCATACTAACCAGCCGAATTTCTAGACGATTCAAATCGCCTTCCGGCGGATGTTCCACAGTGAGTCAGGATTATAGCTCATATCACATCGACGGTGCCATCCCCTGAGTTGGTAACCCAAGTATCACCGAAATAGGTGACCGTAGCGTACCAACCATTGACTCAATCATCATCGTGGCTTCGTTCAAACAAGCACGTGACCCAGGACGCCAGGAAGGCGACTTCTCATAACTGCCGGTCTGAATCTAAAATGCAACTTAAGTGGAGGTTGGTCGTGGCAAGCAATACGGGCGGGTCAGACATTCAAGGCATAACTCACCACCAATCACTCTGCTGTCCTTATTGGAATAAAAGCTGTAAGAGGAGCACCCGGAAACCGAGCACAACTAGAGCACGTCATTGGGATTCTGTTGGGAGGTTTTTGATTCCATGTAACGAACCACTGCTTCCGTGCGTGAGCTTACATGCAGCTTTTCAAAAACGCGTTTGAGATGACTGCAAACGGTATCAATGCTGAGTTCAAGCTTATCGGCAATCAATTTGTTGGAATAGCCTTGAGATAAGAGCCGCAAAATCTGCTCCTCCCGCATGGAAAGATGCGCATACTCATTGGGGTTCTTTGCCTTGCGGCGAAAGGACTCAATGACACGCCGGGCAATCTGGCTCGTCATCGGAGCTCCTCCGCCAAGCACGTCCAATAAAGCGCATCTCAAATCGGCCGGCTTGGTTCGTTTCAACAAGTATCCATCAGCACCCGCTTCCAGCGCCATGAACACCAGTTCCTGATCATCCATCGCGGTGAGAATGACAATCTGCGTTTCGGGACACTGCGCCTTTAATCGCACCGTGCACTCAATACCAGACATGCGCGGCAGAAAAATGTCCATCAGGATTACATCGGGGCGGACTCCAGGAATTACTCGCAGAGCCTCCTCTCCGCTGCCACAAACACAAACGCAAGTGAAGTCTGGAAATGAGTCAATCAGCCGACACCAACTCTCGCGAACCTTTGGCTGATCTTCGACCAGGGCTACCTTGAGCGGAGTTTTTGGTGAAGCGGCGACTGCGCGCTTCCCAACTCGATGCGAGGGCTCCATCTCAGCATTAGATGGAGGCATTGGTTTGTGAGGCTTCATTCGCATTTTGGTTTGGATCTGGTTGGGCCGGAACTCGATTTGGTTTCAACAGCCAGTATAGTGGCCGGTACCGCGCAGATTTCGAGGTTAACATAAATTCGACTCGGCACCCTTTTCCCGGCTGGCTTGTGATCACGCAGCTTCCCCCCTGTTCCTGCATCCGTTGCACGATATTCAACAAGCCAGTTCCACCGGGCCTGATGGCCTTCAAATTGAAGCCTTTCCCATTATCCTGCACTGCCACCATCAGATTTTTGCCGTGACACTTGATTTGGAACACGAGTTCGCTTGCTCCGGAATATTTTACCGAGTTGTTAAGCGCTTCCTTGATGCCCATCAATAATGCCCTCCGCAAGGGAAGCCCCAAAGTCAATGCTGAGGCCTCCGAGTCCACATCAAAAAGGCATTGAATCGAAGTTGGTTTCAGGAATTCCTCGGCATAGGCACACACATAGGATGAGAATTCGTTTAATGAGTCCCGTCGCGGATTCACCGCCCAGAGGATTTCATCCAGAGTGGATAATACATTACGCGCTTCCTGACATATGCGATCCAACTGCCCGCGCATGTCTGATTCGGATGGCAGCTCGCTCTGGGCAACTTCCCCGTGTAATACCAACTGCGTAATGCGCGAGCCGAGATCATCGTGAATGTCCCGTGCAATGCGCGCACGTTCCCGCTGCAAGAGCAACCGCTCCTTTTTATGTAAAGCCAACTGAGCCATGAGCCTAAGGCTGAAAGAAATCACAACGCCGCAAATGATGAGCAACGTGACCTGGAACCATCCCGTCTGCCAGAAGTAAGTCCTGACGGGATACAGTGTTGGCATTGCGTTCATATTTTCCGGTTTTACCCACCATGGCTCCTTCCCCAAGGAGGCCATCACGGTGGCTGGAGTCCACGTGTCACGGGGCCGGGATGCATTCTCCCAGCCTTTCTGTCCTTCCGGAACAATCCTCCAGCTTTGGTCAGACTTAACTTCAATGGTTTTCCCATCATTCAGATCGATTCGTAAGCCGAAGATCATTCCTGCATACGATGAGCTATTGTATGCTTTGACTGCAATCGTATGTCTGCCCGGTGAGATCAGCGGCGTTAAGTCGTAATCGAACAACTCTCTCCATTCGGACCCACGTCCCAGTTCACGCCCATCTAGGAATAAGGTGTATTCGTTGTCCACCGTCATGCGTAGTCCTGCGTGTACGACTACGGCATCTTTGGGAACCTCGAATGACTTCCAGAGCTGACAGGTTTGCCGGTCGAGCCTTTTCTCAGTCCAAATCCAATCCCCAAGACCGTTGGTGCGACTGTCGTCTGGATCAGCTGCAGCAAGGGCGACCGTTTTTACAGCTTCGCTGGCCTCGCCATGGCACGGAAAAATCAAGGCAAGCCAGAAAGCCAGAACGGTTATTGCGCCTAGTCTCCTCCTCCATATCCAGACTTGGCAGGCAATCGTGCGATCGAGCAACAAATGCTGAGGAAAGAACTTATTTTTGCTCGAGAGCATGCGTGGAATTATCTTAACCGGGCATCTTTTTTCGCCAAGAACAAACAGTATACAGCCACGCATCACATTATCCTGGAGACACTCAGGACTCACCAAAGTTCGGGCGGGTAGGTTGATTTCCAGAGCTGTTCCAAATCCCGGTCCTTAAATTTCGTTGCCGCCGCAGTGGAGCCGGAGCGCGAGTTGCCTCTCAAACTTCGCGTGGTTGGTTCAAGCCATTTGAAACGTTGTGCGTGGCCATCGGCAAACGAAAGCTGCCCTCCGTTGCCATGCCGACTCGCCGGTATGTTCCGCCAACTCGGTCCCTTGCCCGCATACTCAACCGCATAATAGCCATCGTCGATACATGACAATGCCGGGGTGGGGTCCGATTGCTCATCAATGAAAAGTGACGCTTGGGACGGGCCCGGATTCCGAATATCTGAAAATCGCTTATTCTCAGGAATTCCAGGGTGAATGTCCGTGGCGGTTCCAAGATTGTCACCCATCATGCCGTTCATCGAGTAACTCCGGACGCGCAGCCCTGATGAATTGTTAAAACCTAACTTGTCTGCCGGGCAACGATAGATCGGCTCCGACTGATTGTAAGGGAACAAAACCGCTGCACGAATGTCCGCTACATTGGTCGCTCCCGGCATGGCGCTCACATCTCCGGAAACCCACGCCCGTGTATTGTTGACCGCATTGGGCGGAATCGCGTCCTGAAAATCCGTTCCGTAGATGTGCGCTGCGAGAGTGAGCTGTTTGAGGTTGTTGAGACAACTGATACCAGTCGCTTTCTCTTTTGCCTTCGATAAAGCGGGAAGGAGCAGTGCCGCCAGGATCGCAATGATGGCTATCACCACCAGTAGTTCGATAAGAGTGAAGGCAAACCTGCCACCGCCAACGTGAGTTGATTGAAACTTTTTCATGCTAATTCCACCTGACTGGTTTTGCGGTCACCTCCATTTCAAGCGTCCAGGGAAACTGGTCCCTGGACGCTTGCTCGCAAATTATGAAACGCCACTTTATGCACCTCGAAACTTATGGTGTTTTCAGTCGGAAGAAGCGAACCGCCTCCGTGGTATTGACCGGAATGGCATTCGAGAATGCGCCGCTACCATTAAACAAGCCTGTGCTATTCGTGGTCCAATTCGCAACTGGAGCGGTGACGTTTGTGGAGGTCAACCAACTGTAGCTACCTCCTGGCGTACCACCGGAGCCCGTCAGGATTAATTTGCCGCCAGAGATTGTGGTCGAACCAATGGCGGGAGGAGCCGGGGTGCCAAACAGCTCGATCTCCGAGTAACCAGACCAGCCATTCTCCACGTTTAAGAACTCAAAACGCACATTGGCGACATTTTGTGCAAGTGCCCCACCGGGCTCGGAAACCAAAGTCACGCGGTCAACCGACGGAACTCCGCCCGCTATCGACGGGTTGTAACTGGTGGTTGCCAGCGGGATGTAGGTGGTGGGATTTGCTACGGTGGAATAATAAATCGTGTAACCCTGCCCATCCCGCCCGCTGTCACCCCAGCCAGCATACGTCACAATCTTGGTGAGGCTATAACCGCTCGCGCCCCCGGCCAGAGCGTAAGTAACAGCAGTGCCTGCACCTGTGCCGCAAGTTGCAAAGCTGAGAGCGCCGCCGCCTGAGGCTCCAACCACTCCGTCAGTCAAGGCGCTGACACCAAGCGCGCCTTCCTGCGCAAAATCGCCCGAACCCAAGGCACTGGGTGTCATCCCGGCAATGAGGCTGCCCGAGGGAACTGTCCAAGTGGGCTTAAATACCGTACCACTGGCCCCGGTTTGATTGGCTGGCGCGGCGATGACGCCATTCACTGGTGCGGGGACCGGATTTACTGTGAAGGAAGCCGCGCTGCTGGTCACCAAGCCAAACTGATTGGACGCCTGCAAGCTATAACCTGGCGTCGCACTGTCGCCGAGTTGAAGATTATTCAATGTCAGTGTTGGGCTGGTAGCTCCGGGTATGTCAATGGGCCCGCTCCCGGTATCTTTGCGCCATTGGTAGGAGATCGGGCCGCTGCCGTTGATAGTTGCCTTGAATGTGACCGAACTGCCAACCACATCCGAGCCCGTGGCCGGAGTGATGTCCTCTGCTAGGAATGGAGCAGCATTCACGGCGGCGGACGGCGAACCATACAAACTAATTTCGGCGTAACCAGACCAGCCATTCTCCGCGTCCAGGAAGTCGATTCTGACTTTTACGGCATTCGCTGCCAGCACCCCGCTACTCGGCGTCAGTGTTACGCGATCGGCGGTGGGTTTATTGGCTCCTGAGGGATTGTAATAGATAGAGGTCAACTGGATGAAGTTGTCCGGGTCGACTGCCGTGGAGTAAAAAACATTATAGGATTGCCCGTCGCGCCCCTTGTCAGTCCAGGCACTTAAAGTCGTTATGTTGGTAAGGTCGTATCCGCTGGCGGACCCGAGCAGATTGTAAGTGACCGAATTGCCAGCACCAGGGCCGCCAGTCGCCAATGATACGTTGGGCTGGCCGTTGCCAGTAGATCCAAAGCTGCCGTCAGTCAATCGAGGAACGCCGCCACCGCCTTCGTTGTTGAAATTACCCAACCCAATACTGCTGGGCAGGGCTCCGGCAATGAGGCTGCCGGGGAGGACATTCCAGGTTGTGCGGAAAGGCGCTATACCTGTCTGCGTCGCAGACGAAGCAATGACACCATTTCCATCCGGTCCGGGAGCACTGGTTACCGTCAGAGCACAGGGTGTGCTTATCGTAACTCCGGAGGCATTGGAAGCCAGCAGGCTATAGGAAGCCGTATCCGAAAACTGTAAGTTCACCAATGTCAGCGTCTGACTGGTAGCTCCCGGTATCGGAGCAGGGCCGCTACCAGTGTCTTTGCGCCACTGATATGAGACCGGACTTGCGCTATTGAAGGCGGCGAGAAACGTGACTGAACTGCCCTCGACATCAATGGCGGATGTCGGAGTCGTGTTTGTGGATATAACCGGAGCTGGGGCCGAGGGAAAACCAGCAATGCCAATTTCAGAATATCCGGCGTAACCGTTCTCCACGGTTGGCGGTGCAAGAATGTTGAAGTCAAATTTGATTGCCGCCACGTTTTTAGCCAAAGCCCCATTGGTGTCAGTCAAAGTAATACGCGTCGAAGATTGTACGGTCCCCGGCAACGTAGGGTTGAAATCCACATCCGCAATCGGATTGAACGTCGTCGGGCTCGCCACCGTGGAATAGTACACGATGTACTTCTGCTGGTCGCGTCCGCCGTCACTCCAGCCACCATAGACCACGATGTTCGTGATGTCGTATCCGGAAGCGGAGACCGGCAGTGTGTAGGTAACAAACCCGCCACCTTGATTATTCACGCCGCAGGTCACAAAATCAGTGCTGCCATTTCCTGCTGGATTTAACTGACCAAATTTGCCATCCGTCAGTACCGCCACCACGCCGGAACTGTCAGCGCTAAAGTTGCCCGTGCCTACGCTACTCGGGGCAACGCCAGCAACAAGACTGTTGGTCGAAACATTCCAGGTAGGAGTAAACGACGTGGAGCCGCCATTGCCTGTTTGGGTTGCAACGGAAACGACCACCCCATCAACCGGATCCGGAGCCGGGTTCACCGTAAGCGACCGGGCTGAACTCACCGTGGTACCAATCGAGTTGGTCGCAACGACCTGGTAAGAACCGGTGTCGGTAAATTGAAGATTATTGAGGGTTAAGCTTGCGCTATTGGCCCCTGAAATATCGACACCGTCATGCTGCCATTGATAGTGTATGGGTAACGAACCCTCGAAGCTGGCGGCAAACGTCACCGAACTACCCACGATGTCCGAGCCAGTAACTGGCAACACATCGTTCTTCACCACTGGGGCACCTGTAATAGCAGTCACCGCAACTGGTGCACTGGTTGAAACACCAAATGTGTTGGTTACAATCACGCGATACTCAATCGGGGAGCCAGGTGTGAAACCGTTGGTATTCACCGCATAGCTTGATGCCGTCGCGCCGGGTATGGCAGTAAAAGTGACACCACCCGAACCGTTATCGGTTTGCCATTGATACCCAAAAGGCGCCGCCCCAGCAGGGTCCTCTTTCAAGGTCACCACTGTTCCAACGTATACAAAGTTTGTAGGGGTGGCTGTAACAGCCAATGCGGTAGGCGAGTTGGGGGCTGCGGTCGCATCCAGGCGCACGTTGTCAAAAATGATTTGTGTGCCGGAATCCCCACGCAGCAAAATAGTCAGCGGACCATTTACAATTTGGCCGGTGGTGAAAGTCAGCGTGACATCAGAGAACGTCCCTGTCGTGTTGGTGGTCGTATCAACCGGTGCCGATGCCAGGATCGTCCCAAAAGGATTAACTCCATTCACCAATGCAATAACACCGCTGCCACCTGCATCGATCAAATCCAAACCCACCGCCACAGTAAGAGTGTAAATCGTATTGGCCTGCAGCGCCCCGATGTTCTGCCATACATAACCGGTGTTGCCATTGATATTGACAATCAGGCAGTTGGTTCCGTCGCCTGGTGCCGGCAAATTACCCGGAGGCACAGTTGTTTCACTTGAGCCAGCAAACCGATCATCTTGAGGATTTCGCAGAAATACGCCGCCGTTACCAGCAGCCGTCCAATTTGTGCCAACATTCGGTGCCCCGGTAGTTGCACCATCCGCCAGACTCGTATTCTCGAAAGAGAAGTCGGGTATGTTGGCGGGAGAAGCATTGGTGCAATGAATTGCGCCGGACGCAATTACGGCGGTCAAACCCGCCAAAAGGTATTGTCTATTTTTAGGGTAGTTCACAGAGTTAGTAATTGTATTTTATCTACTTATCAACTGACTCGTTTCGCAACAATCCAAATGTCACTAATGCAGTATGGGGTCATTGGTAAAAAGTAGCGTTAAGAGGCCTTTCTTGAAAATCCCCAAACATGGTAACCTCCTTATCACCGAAATAGGTGATGCTTGCCGTAATGGTTTAAGAGCGGATTGAAGTTGATTGTTGAGAATGGTGCTGACTCACTGCCGCCGCAGACAAAACTTCCACGATCCCACTAATCAACCCAACTCCAGGTCAGTCGGGCTAATTAGAGTCGGTTGAGATAATTGCTGAGAGTGCCCCTAACTTCGCGCCAACAGATTTGTGCGAGGACGAGCCTGCGCTACGTTGACTCCATGAAGTGAAGATCGAACTCAACCAATATCAACTGAACACTCCATTATGAATACAATCAATGAAGTTAAGGACAAGGTCGCCATCGTGACTGGTGCAGCGAGCGGTATCGGTCGGGCAACCGTCGAATTATTACATGAGCGCGGCGCTTTGGTCGTCGCAGAAGACATCAATCCTGCGCTCAACGATGTTTTTAAAGACCAGGACCGCATCGTAACTTTTGTGGGCGATGTGGCCAATGAAGAAACCGCGCAGTCTGTCGTGGCGCTGGCCACCAAACGCTTTGGCAAGCTCGACATCCTGGTAAACAACGCGGCGACGATCATTTACAAGCGTGCTGTGGACATGACGCTTGAGGAATGGAACCGCATTCTGTCGGTCAATCTGACTGGTGTCTTTCTCCACTCGCGCGAAGCGGTGCGTGCGATGATTCCGAACAAAAGCGGCGCCATCGTGAATATTGGTTCTTACGCGTGTTTCTTCGGTTTTCCGGGGATTGCTGCCTACTGCGCCTCAAAGGGCGGACTTGCGCAACTCACACGCGTGTTGGCAGTCGAAAACATCCAACATGGCATCCGTGTCAACGCGGTAGGTGCTGGCGATGTCGTCACAAACTTGCTGAATCACTTCATGCCGAACGGACCTGAGTTTCTGGCCCAGCATGGGAAGAACGCGCCTATCGGACGCGCTGCGCAACCGGAGGAGATAGCAGAGGTCGTGTCCTTCCTCGCCTCGGAGCGCGCAAGTTTCCTCGTTGGTTCGATCGTGATGGCGGATGGAGGCTACAGCGTACAGGTCGGCCCGACAGTCACATGATGAGTACCATCGATTTAAAGCATTGAGACCAGTGAACCCATTGAAGAAAGCCAACCAATAGAGAAAGAACATACAGCATGAAGACAAACCTTGAATCCAAAGTCATCCTCATCACTGGCGCGAGCAGTGGCATTGGCGAAGCCACCGCCCGCCACCTTGCCGCGAAGGGGCACACCGTCGTGCTCGGCGCACGTCGCACGGAGCGTCTCGAAACGCTCGCCGCTGAAATCCTTAGGATCCACCGCCACTACCTAAGGATATAACAATCGATAAAAGACACTTCCATTGCCCGGGTTTAGGGGAAGGGACATCTGGTTGGTGATTGTTGACCCTGCGACATCAAACCAGTTAGTGCCAATCCCCACGTCCAAGTTATTAGTCTGGCATTGCAACCGCCAGCCAGTGTGATCGCTGGACCAGTTGATCAGCAGACTGTTGGCCGAAACTTCAAACGAGAGATTGGTTGGATTGGTCGCGGGTGGCACCACGACTTGAGTGGGAGTTCCGAACAATGCAATTTGCGAATAGCCGCAGAAACCATTCTCCGATGCTGGATTACTGAGATCAAACTTCACCGCTGCCACATTGGTCGCGAGCGCACCGGTCGACGGTCTGAGCGTCGCACGTGTGGCCGACTGGACGTTGGCGGGATTTGATGGATTGTAATTGACGCTGCCCAATAAATAGAAAGTCGTCGGGGCCGCCATCGTGGAATAATAAACCGTATAAGCCTGTTGGTCTCGGCCCGCGTCCACCCATCCGCCATAAACCATGATATTCGTCAGGTTAAATCCGCTGGCCGAACCGGTTAGCGTGTAGGTCACCGATGAACCCGCCCCGCCGCCATTTCCACAGGTCACATAGTTTGTGCTCGTGGTGTAGCCCACGCTGGCCGCAATCTGCGTTAGCGAATCGCTCCCGCCAACCGTCAGGGAGTTGACGCTCCGACCGGGCACTTCCATGCTGAAATTTCCACTTGTGTTGCTCGGTAACTGGCCGGCGATCAAATTGTCGTTCGTCGTGAAAGTCCATGTGGGCGTAAACGCGGTGCCGTTTCCGAGGCCGGTTTGCGCAGCCATGGAGGTGACAACATTGTTCACCGCAGCCGGCATGCTGCTTACTGTAAGCGAACCCGGCGAACTGAGGGCCACGCCATAAGCATTCGACGCCTGAAGCTGGTAAGCAGCCGTGTTCGTCAGTTGCAAATTTGTGAGTGCCAGTGTCGTGTTCGTGGCTCCAGGTATGTCGTTGGTCGTTCCTCCACTTATCACCCGCCACTGATAGGCCGGAGGACTGGCGGCTGTGAACGCCGCCGTAAATGCGACCTGACTGCCCACTACATCTGCCGCGGTCACAGGCAATGTGTTCATCACCACCACCGGGCCTAGCGGAATTCCGAACAAGCCGATGTTGGCATAGCCGCAAAAACCGTTCTCTGAAGCAGGACTGGTGAAGTCAAATTTCACAGCGGCCACGTTGGTGGCCAGCCATCCATTCGCAGCTCTAAGTATTGCCCTGGTTGCAGAAGGCACGTTGGCGGCATTCGCGGGGTTGTAGTTGACGCTTCCCAATAAGATGAAGGTCGCAGGTGCCGTAGTCTTGGAATAATAAACGGTATAAGCTTGCTGGTCGCGTCCACCATCCCTCCACCCTCCGTAAACCGTGATATTAGTAAGATTACACCCGCCAGCGGACCCGGTGAGCGTATAGATTACTGAAGCGCCTGCCGCCGGACTGCCTCCGTTGCCACACGTCACATAGTTTGTGCTGGTTGTGATTGGATTGCCGCCCGGGGTAATCCTGAGACCATCACCAGATGTCAGCGAATTGACATTCCGATCACCCCAATTTGGTTCCAGATCAAAATCGCCATTTGTGCTGCTGGGAAATTGTCCGTAAATCAAACTGCCCGGCGCAACAGTCCAGCTTGGGGTGAGCGAAAAACCAAAACCCAGGCCAGTTTGGGCCGCGTAGGAAGTGATGACATTGTTCACCGCCGCAGGCACGCTCGAAACCGTAAGTGAACCTGAGGTGCTTGTGACAATTCCCGCGGCATTGGAAGCTTGCAGTTGATAGGATGCCGTGTTGGTCAATTGCAGGTTGGAAAGAGTCAACGTCGTATTCGTCGCGCCGGGAATATTGTTCGTCGCCCCACCTCGAATCATTTGCCATTGGTAGGTTAGGTTACTGCCCACAAAGGCCGCCGAGAAAGTGACCTGGCTGCCCACAACATCAGCAGCAGTGACGGGATTAACGACTGGATTGAAGGTGTTAAGAATTTGGTGTGCATATTGGGTCATTTCGTTGGAATCGGCGGGAGGATTGCATCCGGTGCAAGAAGGCCAGAGAAAACCACCGTTGCCCCCAGCGCTTTTCCACGCTTGCATGTTGTTGAGAAACGTGGAATCACGTTCATAATCCCAATAACCAGGTATTACCTTTAAACCGCCAAAATAGGAATTCCAGGTTGTGGGATTATTACCTGCCCCACCATCGTAACATTGAAGATAGACCTGATCACATGTACTTCCCAAACCAGCTTTCACGGCTTGCCAGTAACCAGGATTGGTGTAGGGACAAAGACTCACTTTCATACCCACAGCACCACACATTTGGCCGAAGCTGATTGCAGAACTTGCGTCGTAGATGGTCTCGTCATCGTAATCGATTGCATCGATTCCCAATGCGCTCTTCAAGGCCTGCAGATTTCTGTAAAGAACTGTTCCCGAGCCTGTGCCGTCCGCCGCGATGCGGTTTTTGATGTTTCTAAAGCTCGTATCACCCCACTGTGCGATGCACATCTCGATTCGATTGATGCTCGTTTGTGCAGCCCGGCATTGGTTTATAAGCGATGCCCAGTTGGAAGGCCCCACATAGACTCCGCCACTGCAAACCGTCGAGCCGTCGCTGAAGGTAAAATCTCCATTCGTTTGGACGCTCATGGTGAACAGAACCATGGTGGTGAAGCCCGATGCTCTCAAACCGTTGATTTGCGAGGTAGTCAGACCGCTTGCGCTTCCCATATCGCCATTGCAAAAAATCATCGCCGTGGTTGCCGACGCTCGCTGAGGATGGCCAGCCATTCCGAGTAGGGCAACCATGATACCGGCCAGCCATAACAATTTTCGTGGCATGGTTGTCTCTTGTTTCCGGCTTTTCATTTTTGAAAATGAGTGAACGCAAATCCCACGTTCTCTGGCCTGCCTGTTTTGTTGGGGGACTCAGGATGACGGCGGTGAACCCACAGTCGATGATCAATGTTTAGGTTGTTGGCCATTTTAGGCAGATAAAGTCGAGACGGGAATAACCCCGTCCTTTAATTATTTTTGTGGCTGACTGGCGTTAAATATAAGGAAAAATATCGAACTTCATATCCCTAAACATGGTTAAGACCTCATCACCTAAATAGGTGAGGTTAGCTGCGGCCACTGGGTTCGTGGTTCCTCTCAAATCGGTCAGGGTTCTGCCAGCAAACGGTCGCTCCGCGGAAAGGGAATGAACCCCGGGCTTGCAAGTGCCATGAGCGAATAGCACGGTTGGCCTGAAAACGTGATTCAGAATTTTAAAATGATTCGGTATGATCTTCGGTCCCTTCCTTCAGATCACTATTCACGCGGCTCTCCTCGATGCCAAATGCGTTGGGAGTCCTTGTAAACCTCCCGGACGCGGTGAAACGGGATGCGGTGGATTTGCCCCTCGGCATCGGTGAGCTGAAAGGGTTTGTGGGGCTTTCGGGCGGAAAGCCCACCTCTTTCAGTGGGACCAAAATGATGCGGTCTTCAGCTCGATCGTAGTATCCCAACTGAAAGTTCCCCTTGGCAAACTCCGGATCCCACCGGATCCGGTTGAGCAATTCGTGAATGGGAATCATTGGGAGTTTATGCAGCATTCGACTTGGATCGGGATGAGCCTCATCTTCATCTGTTACAGGATCATAACTTCTGTCCTGGCTTTTACCAAATCCGCTCAGGTGCGAACAGCGGTTAACCTTGTTGGATCTGTCGGAAGCGGAGAGAACTCATAGTGTTACCCAAATAGACGTTGTAATCTTCGTCCACGGCTGTTTCTGCCACAGGCAAGGAATAATAATCATGCGTGACCGCAAAAATGTTGGAATTCTGGCGAAAAGACATCGCGCAGTTCGATTAGCAGACTGAACCGGTGACACGAACTGCCATTCAATAAAGAAGAGGAAACGCCTGCCAAATCAAACAAAACAAAGATCGCTTTTAGAGAAAAGAAAAACACAAACAAACTTAATCGATCCTGTTGTTGTCATAAGCGTGTCGCAGTCAACCGTTCCTTTCATTGCTCAGGGATTAGGTAAGGGTGCCGTCGCCCATGGGCTTGACGCTGGCGCGTAATCCTTGTGCCAATAGACGCTCTTGATGTCCTGCAAGCGCAATTTACAGACGTGGCCGTCGATGTAGCCCATGTCAATCGAGCCTTGAATGGTTTGGTTAAATGCCGTCCTGGCACCATTCTGCAATGGATGCCGGGCTACCATGACGCGTTTCATCGCAACCGGGATGTCACTGGCATCGCCATTGATCAAATCCAAGCCCACCGTTGGCACATCGGTGATCCTGATCCACGCATCGAGCCAGACCGCGTCAAAAAAACTGGGCGTCGCATCGGGGCGCTTTATAGATGACTCCTTGGCGAAATAATAACCGGTGGAGGCCAAAGTCGGTGAGTTGACATACAACCAGGCATTCATCCCATAGCTGCCGATGTTTTCGTTCGGATCGGTTGAACCGCTATACAGATTCCAATCCCAACAAGCGACTGCATTTCCCTTGGCAAGCGAGGTATTTGCCTTGCTGCGATCCGGAGCCACTGGACAAGCACGAACCTTATGCACTTTGGCCTGGTATGCTGCGAGCGGCTTCATCCACAACGTGTAAGCAGTCCCACCATAATCAATTCCCGTTCCGCTGTTGTCGTCGACATACATCGTGTAGGTCAGATTTAACTGCTTCAAATTGCTGACACAGTTGGCTTGTTGTGCCTTGGCTTTGGGCTTGGCGATGGCGGGAAGCAGCAAGCCCGCTAAAATTGCAATGATGGCAATGACCACAAGCAGCTCGATAAGCGTGAACGCCCCCGCACCCATCGCAATTTCACTCCCACCTCTCTTGTGCCTGGTATTCATTCAATCTGTCTCCTTGATTTTCACGGAAAACCACGTGATTTTGATTTTTCAATGGCAGCCGGAATTTTCACTCCGGCTGCCTGAACAACCAAACTCCAAACACCATTACTGCGCTTGCAAGCGGAAGAACTTCTGCGGTCCGGTCGGCGACACAACAAACGGTGATGTGGCTGACAAGTTCGTGGTCCACGGCCCGCTCACATTTGTCGCTTCCAACAAGCTCCAGCCGGTCGGCCAGGCCAACGTGAGCGTCGTGCCATTCCAATTGTTCGTCAGCGGAATCGGTGTCGCGGCTCCGCCAATTACAGTGATGCTGCCGGAAGCAATCGTTTCCGAAAGCGCACCCGGCTGGCCGGTCCACGAGGCGGGGAAGTTCGCCGGAAAAGCAGTGTTCAACTGAGCAAAAGTGTAAGTGCCCGCACCGAGGCTCGTGCCCGCTATTGTCACGGTCTTGAACGTGTGGTTGCGCGTCAAGTTGAACCGCCCATTGAGAACCAATGCACCATTGGTATTGCCGATATTATAGTTGGCCTGGATTGCACCGTTCGTTGCGACGGTGATGGTGTTTGTGCCCAATGAACCCGCCGCATTACCAACCAATGTTCCGAGCAACACATTCCATTTGCCCGTGAAAGTGTTGTTGAGTCCGGCAATATTCAGCGAGGCAACGTTCGCTGGAATAAAAGTCGTGCCTGAGTAAGCGCGATACTCAACCGTGCCGTCACCTGTCAATTTCGCATCGACGCGAATTGATCGCGAGCTGGTGTCATCGGCTGCGTAGATGGGCGTATTAGAGATCACATTCAGTTCGCCGCCAATGACCGTGCTGCCGCCGGAATCCACGAAGTTTAGGATTTCACCACCCGCCATGATCAATTTCGGGAAGTTCACCACGCCTCCGTTGGAGCTTTTCAAAATCACGGCACCAATGCCACTACCGGCGATGGTGGTGTTGAAAACACCATTTCCCTCAACTCGCAATGTGTTTCCCGGAAATGTTGCGCTCGCCGCACCCGCAGGAGTGCGCAAGCCCGCATTACCAGTTATGTAATACGAACTACCTGGTTTCGACGCTGCCGAAACGGAGGCCGCCAGACCGTCACTCCAACCGGAGGGAGTTTCCCAACTCTGACCGCTGGTTTGCACCACTGAGTTGGTGATCGCTTCAGCCGGGCCAGCCGGATTCACAGTCAACGTCACCATCGTGCTCATAACCGGCCCACCCGCGGCGTTGCTAACGACGACCACGAAATTCGTCGCATCTGCCAAAACAAGATTACTGATCGTCAGCATTGACGAAGTCGCACCACTGATTCGACCGCCATTGACAACGTCATAGAAGTTAACGCCATCAGTCATCTGCCATTGATAACTCAACGGCAATGTGCCGCTCGCCCCGACGTTAAAGGTGGCGTTTTGTTGCTCGTAAAGGTTCAAGGACATCGGCTGCGCCCAGATGACTGGAGCGAAGGATGAGGCGCCCGAGCCGGCTACATAGAGTGCTTCGAGTTGGGATTGCGTCAATGATTTGGCGTAAATACCCACCCCATCAATCGCGCCATCGAACTGACGATTTCCGCCAGAGAATCCATCGTCGCCAATCAAACCGGCAGCAGAAAAGCTCTGGTTCACGTGCGAATAGTTTTGCGACGAAGCGCGCAAGCCATTCGCGTCGAATATGTACACCGTTGCATTGGTCGGCGTGATGACAAGCGCCACGTAAGACCATTGACCGGGCGTCGGCGCGATCTGTGAATTCCAGAGAAACGTTCCCGCTTCGTTATTCCAGGTATAGCCAAGCGTGCGATAACCGTTACCGTCCACATTACCAGTGAAGTTCAACCCGGCAACTGTGCCACCGCCGCGCCAGAAAATCAGACCGGCATTTGCGGCCGGAGCGCCGGGATTGATCCATCCGGTCAGTGTCACCGCGTTCGTATTCAGATTCAGGGCCGGAATCGTGACGTGCGCCTCCGGTGTGAAACCAAAAGTGCGAACCGCGTTGTTCGTTGCATCAAATCCCGGCAAGCCGTCACTCGGGCGAGGACCGGCAATTCCATTGAAACCGTTTTGCACGATGTAACCATAAGTGCCATCAAGGTCACCCGCGTAATCAAAAGCCAAAGCGTTGCTCGTCGTGGCATCGCTCATTTCATCAAACATGAACAACGCCACTGGCCCGGCCGCTGTTGCTGCTGCTTCGTAACCAAACGGCGCCGCCAATGTAAGCGCCGCCGGGCTGCTGGTCACCGAACCACTGACGTTCGTGATCACCACATCGTAGTTGCCCAGTTCCGCCCCGGAAACGTTGCTGATCTTCAAGACCGCCGTGTTCACGCCGGAGTAATGGCCCCCGTTGCTCAATACCACGCCGCCTTTGCGCCACTGGTAGCCGGGAGCATTGGTTGATTCCAGCTCCACGCTAAAGTGCGCATTGAAACCGGAATACGCGTTGTCAGGAGCCGGCTGCTTTGTGATCACCGGTGAAAGCACCATGCTCGTGATGACCAGATCAATCGAGCCATTGACGACGTTGTTGGTGAGATAGCCCACAGGATTGCCGATGGTGGGCAGAATTGCCCCCAGCGTGGTTAACACATTGCCGCCGCCCACCAATCCAGGTGCGGCCGTGGTGTAGTTGATCAAAGTAATCTGCGCGGGCAGGGAGACGGGAATCGGCAGTGCGGTGATATTGATGATGTTGGTCGTGCCGCTGGTGCCGAACGTACCCACTGTGATATTCGTAGTCGAAAATTTACCGATCAAGTTGGCGTCATTCAGGGTCAACGAGCCTGCGGAGGAAAGTTGTGCGTTGGCCGCAGAAACATCCAGCGTGGCGGCGTTCACCGAGATGGACCCACTGGCATTGATCAAACCAACTCCTGTCACTGCGAGCGTTCCGCTGCTAACAATAGTTCCACCGGTATAAATATTCGAACCGGAGAGTGTCAGGGTCTCAGCTCCCAACTTGGTCAATCCACCCACGCCCGAGAGGACGTTGGTGATCCCGGAATTAAACCCGCCGGTGTCAAACTTCAGCCCACCTGCAAGCAGATTGATGGAGTTCGGCCCGCCCGTGCCAGGAAAGTTGAGAAAGAAATTTGTCCCTGCCGCTAATGCGGTGATTTTTCCGCCATTGGCGTTGATCGTGCCCGTGCTCGTTCCGCTACGGGCGCGGGAGATGCCGATGGCAGAAATGTTTCCACCGTTTAGATTGATGATGCCGGTTGCACCGTCATTGGGCCCGCCTGCCAGCTGAATCACTTTTGCTGCCGCGTTACCAGCTTGAACCACAAAACTGGCATTGTCTTGAATCGTCAGCGTCCCAACCGGTGTTTGACCGGCACCAGACGTTCGGCCGAAAATGACATCGGTATTCCCGTTGGCCGCACTGCTGGTCCACGTGGCATTATCTTTCAAAATCAAAGTGCCCGAACCTGCGTTGTTTCCACCCACCCAAAGCTCGCGATTCGCACCGCCGCTAATGCCCTGGTTTTGTGTAACGACGGCGTTCCTGGAAACGGTCATCACATTGTTGGTGTTGTTGGCTGCTGCGGACCCGATGGTATGCTTGCTCAAGTTCAGCGTGCCGTTGCTGACATTCCAAACCGCGTTACCCGCTCCGATCCGACTGTCCGTGCTGACTGTAGTTGTCCCACCGCTGATGGAGACAACGCCGTAGTTCGCGGTGATTTGCAGGTTGGCGAGATTGACGTTCCCGCCACTTACCGAGATGACTCCATTGCTGCCGGTGGCCCGCATGGTGGTCGCCGTCAAATCGCCATCCATGACCGAAATTGTTCCCGCAGGGGCATCCAAAGTGGCTGCATTAACGACGTCACCCAGCCCAATTACTGCGGTTGACCCGGCGATGTTGTTGATGCCGTTATCTCCGGTCGTCGGAACTCCGTTTCCGAATGGGCTGGCGGTATTTGTCCAGTTCGCCGCGTTCACGAATGAGCTGGACGCAGTGTTGGTCCACTGAAAAATCGCCGCCGGACTGGAACTGGCAAGCAACAAGGCCGCGGCGCCAGTTATGCTCGCGAGTATGATAGGGTTGAGTTTGTTGGTCGGTTTCATGGACGAGCGATTGGATGGGTTAACACAAGGATGCTTCTCACCCGCAACAGGGGTGACAGATTTGCTC
>NZ_ABOX02000079.1 GCF_000172555.1 Pedosphaera parvula Ellin514 | reverse complement strand
CTCTTTTTTAGAAGACGCCGATAACGGCGGGCGGCATAAACCGTGGTTCGCCGCCACCACAAATGAGAATCATTTATGGCAGTTAAAATTCGGATGAAGCGCGTAGGGGCGAAGAACACCCCGGTATTTCGTATCGTGGTGGCGGACGGCCGCAGCCCGCGCGATGGGAAGTTTATTGAAGAAATCGGCACTTATCAGCCCTTGAAGAAGGAGAACAATTTCGTTCTCGACGTTGAGCGGGCTAATTACTGGGTCAGCAAAGGTGCCCAGCCGAGCGATACCGTCGCTTCTTTCATCAAGAAGGCGAAGAGGGCAGCCGCTCCCGCCGCTTAATTCATATTCCGGGTATGCAAGCCTTTCTGGAATACGTGGTTAAAGGTTTGGTGCATCACCCTGAGGCCATCACGATCACACCAGTGGAACGTGAGGGCACGACCATTTACGAATTACGTTTGCATCCAGAGGATGTTGGCAAGGTGATTGGCCGGCAGGGGATGACGATCAACGCGATTCGATCATTGTTGGTGGCAGGCAGTGCGAAGAAGGGCTTGCGCTGCAGCCTGGAAATTGTTGAGGACAAACCGGCTCGCTAAGCCGAGGGGCAAGCAGTCGCTCATCGAGCATGAAAGTTGACGTGCTCACATTGTTTCCCGCGATGTTTGCGGGACCGCTTGATGAGAGTATCGTGCAGCGGGCGCGCAAAACTGGTGCGTTGGATTTGACGATACGCAATTTGCGGGACTACACTCATGACCGCCATAAGACGGTGGATGATCGTCCGTTCGGTGGTGGTCCCGGGATGTTGCTAAAACCCGAACCGATTTTCGAAGCGGTTGAAGATTTGGCACGCGAGAAGACACGGGTGATTTTGCTATCGCCTTCAGGGCGAAAGTTCGATCAAGCGATTGCCCGCGAACTGGCCCAGCAGGAGCATTTGCTTCTGATCTGCGGCAGTTATGAAGGATTCGATGAGCGCATACGCGAGCATCTGGCGGATGATGAGTTGTCGATTGGCGATTATGTCCTGACGAATGGGGCGTTGCCAGCGATGGTGATCATAGATGCGGTGACGCGGTTGTTGCCGGGTGTGCTGGGCGATGATGAGAGTTCGCATGAAGAATCGTTCAGTCACGGATTGCTGGAGTACCCGCATTACACGCGGCCGGCGGATTTCCGTGGGATGAAAGTGCCGGAAGTTTTGCTTTCGGGAAATCATGCGGAGATCGCGAAGTGGCGGGCCGAGCAGGCGAAGTTGCGGACAAAAGAACGTAGACCGGATTTGTTGGATTAGTTAAATTGGCTAACTGCTTCTGGTGGTGGCCAGAAAGAATAGTTTTATGAACCAAGCATTACTTGATAAAATTGAGTCGGAACAGTATCGCAAGAACGCTGTTGATTTTGGCGTGGGAGATTCTGTGAAGGTCCACACGAAGGTTGTTGAAGGCGACAAAGAGCGCATTCAGATTTTCTCGGGTGTGGTGATTGGCCGTCGTGGTCATGGATTGAATTCTACTTTTACCGTTCGTCGTATCAGCTACGGCGAAGGTGTCGAACGTATTTTCCCTGTGCACTCACCTCGCGTTGACAAGGTGGAAGTGGAACGCAAGGGAGCCGTTCGCCGTGCGAAGCTGACCTACCTGCGCAAGCGCCTGGGCAAGGGTGCAACGCTGGTCAAGGAAAAGGAAACGCGCGTTGCGGCTGCTGCGAAGTAATTGCTGGCAATTCGAATTTACAAGCGAGGCTTCGGCCTCGCTTTTTTGTTTACCTGGAGGAAATGGTGATTAGTCGAAACGACCGCAATAAACGGTCGTGTCGTAGTGGAATGAGACTCTCCCGTTAACCTGATACTTCGCAAACTCCGCTTTCAACGCGTTCATCAGGGGCAGGTAATTCGGATGTCCGGGTTCAGGAGCGTAAGAGGAGGAATTCACCCGGCCCTTTAGTCCTTCGAGATCAAACAATTGTTGATTGGGAAAGACGTGCAGAGAGACTGTGCCAGTTTCAAAAAATGCCCTGATGACGTCAGGATTGATTTGCTTGTGATCCACCTTCTCGTAATCGGTCGCAAATTGTTTTAGCAGTTGCTCGTAAGCAATCAGAAAAGGCGATGCCTCGGTCTTTCTGTCATTCCAAATGAGAACAACCCAACCGTTTGGCTTGAGAATCCGAATGAATTCCTCCCGGGTCCGTTCACGGATGAACCAGTGAAATGCCTGGCCCGCGATGATAAAATCCACAGAGTGTTCTTCGAGCGAAGTTGCCTCAGCCGTTCCAGCTACACTGCGGAATCCAGGATAATCTTTGAGTAATCGCTCGGCGGCCTCCCGCATATCCTTGTTCGGTTCGACGCCGATTACTTGATAGCCATTCTTTAGGAAGAGCTCAGTGGAGATGCCAGTTCCTGAACCAATATCAGCAAGGAGGCTTGCGCTGGTGAGGCCATATTCGCTCTTCAACAAATCAACAATTTCCGCCGGATACCCGGGACGATACCGGATATAGTTATCAACTCTGCTTGAGAATCTTTTGGTTGAATCACTCATAAGCAGGGTTGGTATGCATGCCGGTCAAGGTTTTAGATTCTTCACGATTTCAGACGGTGCAGAAACCTTTTCTTCACGTGATTGAAGATTTTTCGCCCTGGCCATCAGTTCGCCTGATGGTGTGCGCTCAACTTTTATCGTGAATGCGGCTTTGATTTCCTGCGCCCGTTTGAATTGTTTATCTGGTTTCGCGGGGGTGAGTGAATAGTCCACTGCGAAACCTGCGCTGCGCAAATCTTGAATCAGCTTCAATGAATCAGGGCGAAGGGTTTCATCTTCGATCAAGCAAAAGAGATCGATTCCACTCTCGAATTTGGGCAGCAGTCCACGTGCCTTCAATAATTCAAGCAGCACGACGTCACCCATGCCGAAGCCGAGTGCCGGGAGGTTCACTTTGCCGCCACTGATTAGTTTAACGAGGTTGTCATATCGGCCTCCTCCGGCAATGGCGCGAAACTCGCCTTTTTTATCGAAAGCTTCAAAGACTACGCCGGTGTAATAGGCAAGGCCGCGTATGACCTGATAATCCACTTTGACGAAATCTCCGAGTCCGCGCGCCGCCAGGTTTTTTAGAATGGCATCCAGCTCGGCGGTGGGTTGTCCTGTGTGAATGAACGACTGAATTTCTTCGAATGAAAATCCAAGGGCAGAGAGTTTTGTTTTGCTCTGTTCTGGCTGTTCGCGTTCGAGTTTATCGATGATTTGGTAAAACTCATATGCTTTGGACTCGTCTGTGCAACGCTGGTTGAAGTAATCATGCCAGGCATTGCGACTGCTAAGCCGGATGACAAAGTCTTCTGCGGTAAGGCCGAACGAACGGAGAGTATCGATGAGCAAACTAATCAGCTCGGAATCGGCGGCAACATCACTTTCACCAAATACATCTGCATTGAACTGGAAGTGTTCGCGCAGGCGGCCTTTCTGTTGGCGTTCATAACGGAAGAGTTGGGGAAGGGCGAACCACTTGATGGGTTTCTTATAGTTACGTTCATGCGCTGCCACCATGCGAGCCAGGGTAGGGGTCATTTCAGGGCGCATGGCGACTTCCCGCTGACCTTTGTCTGTGAAGTTATAGAGTTGAGCGACGATTTCATCTCCGCTCTTCGTGGTATACAACTCGAGCGATTCCAAAGGCGGGCCATCGTACTCACGAAAACCATAGCGCCTGGCCATTGAGCGCCATTTGTCAAAAATATAATTTCGTGCATCCGCACTCCACACATCAGGGTGTGGGAGCGGTTCAGGATAAAAATCTCGGAAACCTGGTAAACGATCCATAACGTCGGGGCAAAGCTAAACGGTAAAATGCCTTGTCAGGCAACCACCAATTTTAGGACTGGCAGAAAAAATAAGGGCGCCCGCCATGAAGCGAGCGCCCCGTGAGAGCACGAATGACAATCAATGATTGTTAGTTTGAGGCTGCGGAGCAGCGTTGTTTGCTGCCTCGGCAGCCAGAGGGTGGCCGTCAGGACTCAATTTGAAAACCTCGGCGCGCATTTCCTTGCCGGGTTTGAATTTGACGACTGAGCGTTGAGGAATAGGAACATCTGTGGCTGGCGCGTTTGGATTGCGCCCGATACGAGCTTTGCGCACCTTTACCTCAAATACACCGAAGTTGCGGAGTTCCACTTTGTCGCCCTTGGAAAGGGCTTCAGCGATGTAATCCAATGTTTTTTGCACTACATCCAGTACCTGTTGTTGCACCAAGCCGGTCTCGTTGCTGATACGGATGACCAAGTCACGCTTTGTCATAGTCATTTGGGATTCGGAAGGGTTAAGCGCTCTCTATTATTCTCACCTGTTAATCAATGTATAAACTCTTAAACCAAAATCGTCAACTATATAATATACAGAAGTTTAGCATGGGTAGCCCTTACGACAATCTAACGGTCGTGCATTCCGACGGCTTCTGCAATGCTTGAGATTCCCTTATTTTCCAGTTTTTTCAATAGCCCCGAATTGATGTTTTTGGCAATACCAGGCCCTTCATAAACCATCCCACTATAAACTTGGATCAAAGAAGCTCCTGCGGTTATTTTGTCCCAGGCATCATCTGCGTTGAATATGCCTCCAACCCCAATAATAGGCACTTTTCCGCTGGTTTGACGGTATAAATGGCGGATTATTTCCGTGCTGCGCTTAGCCAAGGGACGTCCACTTAACCCTCCTGTCTCGGCATAGGTGCGCGAGCTTTGAGCGTGGCGGGTTGGGGGACGCGCTATAGTGGTATTAGTGGCAACAATGCCTGAAAGCTCCCTTGGACCAACCAGTTCGAGGATTTCATCCAACGCCTCATAGGTCAGATCCGGAGCTACTTTGACTAAAATCGGCTTTGGAGAGCGGCCTTGAGCGAAGGGTTGGGCAAGTTGTTCGCGATTTACCTGCTGGAGCGCACTCAGAATCTCATTCAAGGCTGTCTTATCCTGAAGTTGGCGAAGGTTCGGAGTGTTGGGTGAGCTTACATTGACAACAAAGAAGTCTGCATAAGGCCAAAGCACACGGAAAGAGTTTGAATAGTCCTGAGCCGCTTCCTCCAGGGGCGTGATCTTCGATTTTCCCAAATTGATGCCGACAGGATGACTCGGCCAGCGGTTTTGGGAGTGCCAATTTTTAAGACGTGCAGCCATTGCCTCAGCGCCCGGATTATTGAAACCCATGCGGTTAATCAGCGCCTGATCGCGAGCGGCTCTGAACATGCGCGGCATCGGGTTACCGGGTTGCTGGTGCCAGGTCACTCCTCCCAGTTCTGTGAATCCGAACCCAAGCGCAGACCACATCGGCACGGCAGCGGCCTGCTTGTCCATACCAGCGGCGAGCCCGACTGGATTTGGGAACTTCAAGCCGAACAATTCCACGGGCAATTGCTCACTTCCGAAGAATGATCCTACCGCATCGCAGATCCATGGACGATGACTCGCCCACGCCAATGCACTTAGAGTCTGATTGTGAATTTCCTCCGAGTCCTGTTTAAAAAGCAAAGGACGGAGCAAATGTCTATATGGCCAACCCATGCAAAAGAAGGTAGCCGAAATTATAACTGCATGGCCAGAACTTGTGGCGCAAATGCCTTATTTGAAGGCAGGAGGTGTTTTGAGTGCTTCGGGTAATTGAACAGAGTGGCCGTTGGTGTGGCCATTGGCCGTCTTCTCAGATGAGGCGTATAGATTCCTGTAGGTAGCCAGGGCAAGAAGCGGCCAGCTATTCCGGTACATATCATACTTGAGGTAGAAGACCCGGGGAAAACCAGTGCCCGTGATTTCGTGTTCTGTCCATGAACCATCACTATTTTGGGTTTTGATCAGGTAATCAATGCCACGCATCAAACTTGGCCGTTGAGGATCATCAAATGTGCACAATCCCATCACTGCCCACGCGGTCTGGGAGGCTGTGCTTGGACCCTGGCCTTTGAAGACAGGGTCATCGTAGGTGTTGCAACGCTCGCCCCAACCGCCATCTTCGTGCTGAACACTTTCAAGCCAGTCACGAGCCTTCAAAAGCCAGGGCTGGTTCATGTTGATATTCAACGCACGCAAGCCACGCAACACCTGCCAGGTGCCGTAAATATAATTAACGCCCCACCGACCATACCAGGATCCATCGTCTTCCTGTTCTTCCTGAATAAACTGGAGCGCCTTTTTGATCTGAGGATGGTCGACACCCACACCTTCATAGCCCAGCAGTTCCAGGATGCGTGCCGTAATGTCTGCGCACTCAGGATCAAGCATCGCGTTATGGTCGGCGAAAGGAACCTTTTCCAAAATGCCCTTGGTGCAATCCTTATCAAATGCCGCCCAACCACCGTCTTTGCACTGGAAGGCCATCATCCACTTGAGACCGCGTTGAAAACATTCGTCCCGGCGTTTCACGTCACTGGTTGGGATTTTCCTCAATGCGAGGAGAACCATGGCCGTGTCATCCACATCTGGATTCCACTTATTCTCAAATTCAAACACCCAGCCGCTGGGTTCGACATCGACGGGATTCTTAAAATACCAATCCCCGCGAAAACGAATTTCCTTATCTATTAACCATTCGGCGGATTTTTTTAGTGCCGGGTGATCGCTTGGAATGCCTGATTCATGCAGGCATATGGCAACGATTGCGGTATCCCACACTGGTGAGAAACACGGTTCGATGCGCACGGTGTCCGCAGTTTCGTGTTCAAGGTTTTTAAGTTCCTTCTCGGCACGTTTCACTTCTGGATGATCACCTGGATATCCCAGCGCCTTCAACGCGATGAGCGAATTGAGCATTGCCGGAAAAATTGCGGCCAGCCCATTGGAGCCCTCGAAACGCTCAAGCATCCAGTGCTCACACTTTTTCAGCGCACGACGACGAAAAGGATGAATCCCAGCCTGGACCCATAGTTCCGCGAACTTATGAAGTTTGTCGAGCCAGAGAAAAAAATTTCTGAAAGTGAGAAATTCCGGGTCGGGCGGCAGCGCCAGATCACGCTCGTGATAACCTTCCGGATAAAGCTCATCCAGTTTGACCTGGTTTTGCAGTTTGCGAGTCGGCTTGAAGTGGTTGATGATGGCAAGCGGCACCAACATCGACCGACTCCATGAACTCATCTCATAAAAGTTAACGTGGAACCATTTTCCAATCAGTATGACCTCGCACGGAATGGTTGGCACATAGTTCCAAGGAAACAATCCAAGCAGTGCGAGATACAGCTTGGAAAAAGTGTTCATCCGTGGCACGCCGCCCATGCTCAGCGCCACAGACCTGGCACGCAGCATGCGCGGGTCCATCACCGGCACTCCGGCCAGCTTCAAGGCGAGGTAGGCTTTTACGGTCGCATTTATTTCTGCGGGGCCACCATAATAGATGTTCCAGCCACCATCCGGTAGTTGCATGGAGAAGATATGGTTAACAGCCTTGCGCTGCCATTCCATGTCCACTTTTCCATTCCAGTGATGATAGGCGATGGTGTCTGAGACAAGCGTGGAATCAACAATCAGCTCACCGACCCAATAGCCTTCCGGTTTCTGTTCCTTGAGCAAAAAGCTTTGAGACCTATGAATGGCCGTTTCAAGGTCCACATGCGGTCGAACCTCGAAATCTGGTTTTGAGGCACCATTTGCCGAATGCCCGTCCTGCGATGTTACTGACACGCCCTTTACTCTGCGAATAGGCCAAAGGGCTGTAAAGTTTTTTATCACTCCCTAAATCCTCCGTTCCCTTTATAAGTCTGCCACTGAGACACGAGTAGGCTTAGTACAATAACTTTGAACTTTGAACTTTCAACTTCGAACTGTTAACTTGCGTCTATGGTTTTGGAATTCAATAAGATGAACGGTGCAGGTAATGATTTTGTTCTCGTGGATAACAGGGAGAGGAAAGTGAAGTTACGCCCGGAGCAGGCGGTCCAACTTTGTCATCGGCAAAGAGGCATTGGCGCAGATGGCATCATGCTGCTGGTCCCATGTGTCTCCGGCAAGGCTGACTGGGCATGGGATTTTTATAACAGCGATGGCAGCGTGGCGGAAATGTGTGGCAATGGAGCGCGATGCTTTGCGCGGTTTGTGCAAAAGCTGACGGGCATCAACAGCCAGTTTACGTTTGAGACTGGTGCGGGAATTATTACCGCCAGTTTTCAAGGTGAGCGCGTCACCATTGGCTTGACCAAACCAAGGGATTTACGGTTAAACGAGCAGGTGACTCTATCCGTCGGAGCACAGCCAATCCACTCTCTGAACACAGGTGTTCCACACGCGGTTTTATTTGTTCCTGATGCAGATAAGGCCATGGTTCTGTCGTTGGGGCAGGAGATTCGACGACATGCGCATTTTGCCCCGAAAGGGACCAACGTAAATTTTGTTCAGCAACTTGGTAACGGCGCCATACGAGTTCGCACTTTCGAGCGCGGAGTGGAGGGCGAAACCCTGGCTTGTGGAACTGGCGTAACCGCTTCCGCCCTTATCTCGGCCGAACTCAATGGGTTCAAGTCTCCGATTCAGGTCCAAGTGCAAGGGGGCGATTTGTTGGAGGTCAGTTTCAAGGAAAATGGCGGCCATTTCGAGGATGTAAAGCTCACAGGCCCTGCAGATTTTGTTTTTGAGGGGAAGGTAACCATTTAAGACCTCAAGTCCTTCCGAGTCTCAAGGTGAAAAAAGATACTAGTCAAAAAGGTATTTTTACCTGAGTTTATCCCACTTTAATGAAGTCACCAATATTTACTGGTACGTATACGGCGATTGTTACGCCGTTTAAAAACGGAGCGATTGATGAGGTTGCACTTGAGCGTTTGATCAAGATGCAGATCAAAGGCGGTGTTGATGGCATCGTGCCTGTCGGTACGACCGGGGAATCGCCAACACTCAATTACGAAGAGCATATCAAAGTGGTTGAACTCGCAGTGAAGTTTGCTGCGGGCAAGGTAAAGGTGCTGGCAGGCACAGGTGGAAACTCAACCAGCGAAGCCATTTATTTGACCCAGCATGCAGAAGAGTTGGGGGCCGATGGATCCCTGCAAGTGGCTCCCTATTATAATAAGCCGACCCAGGAAGGGTTGTTCCAACATTTTCACGCCATTGCCCGGGCAACCAAGTTGCCAATCATGCTGTATAGCATTCCCGGACGTTGTGGTGTGGAGATTGCGGTGGATACGGTAAATCGACTTGCGCACGATTGTGTAAACATTGTTGGTATCAAGGAAGCAGGTGGCAATACCGATCGAGTAACGCAGATTCGCAAGGCATTGGGAGTTAATTTCACCATCCTTAGTGGAGACGACTCTTTGACGCTGCCTTTTATGTCAGTGGGTGCCCACGGGGTAATCAGTGTGGCTTCGAACATCATTCCGCGTGAGGTATGTCATCTGGTGCAGGCTTTTACCATAGGCAAAGCGGCCATGGCGCTTAAACTTCACGATAAATATTACCCGATCTTTAAAGACCTGTTTATTGAAACCAATCCTCTGCCAGTGAAAGCTGCACTTGCCATGATGGGGATCATTGAAGAGGAATATCGTCTTCCCCTCGTGCCAATGAATTCAAAAAATCGCGACGTGTTAAAGAATACATTGAAGGTTTGCGGTGTCTTGAAATAAGAAGATTTGCCATGACCAAAGTAATTATTACCGGTTCCAAGGGGCGTATGGGCAAGGCGTTGATTGCCTGTGCGGAGCGCAATCCTGAACTGAAGGTCGCGGGCCAAATCGATGCGGGAGAAAATCTTGCGGACGTGATTAAAGAGGCGGACGTGGTAATTGATTTTAGCTTTCACGCCGCTTCAGCCGGATTTGCGGAAGTTTCCGCGCAGCATAAAAAGGCGATCGTGATTGGCACCACGGGGCATTCAGAAGCTGACAAAGCAAAGATTGTCAGTCTTGCTTCGAAGATTCCCATCGTGCTCGCCACAAATTTTTCCACCGGTGTTAATACGCTCTTTTGGCTGACTCGCAAAGCTGCCGAAATTCTTGGGTCCGATTTTGACCTGGAAATTGTAGAGATGCATCACCGGTTAAAGAAAGATGCTCCGAGCGGCACCGCGACCACGCTGGCGGAAATATTGGCCGATGTGCGCAAGCTCCAACTTAAGGAAGCTTTGCGTCATGGACGGGAGGGGATTGTTGGTGAGCGCACTGCGTCAGAAATTGGCATGCATTCTGTGCGTGGTGGGGATGTGGTTGGCGATCACACTGTTATTTTCGCCACCAATGGTGAACGCGTTGAACTTACGCACAAAGCCTCCAGTCGTGAGACTTTTGCGAATGGTGCATTACGGGCTGCCGAATGGGTGGTGAAGCAAAAGCCCGGCCTCTACAACATGCAGGATGTACTCGGGCTTAAGTAGGTTCGACATTGCCGGAGCGAATGCCAAATTGAAACTGCAATGAATCCTAATCTTGCTTTCATTGCCTTAGGATCCAATTTGGGAGATTCCAAACGAATTCTACAAGATGTCATACTCAGACTGGAACGGATTTCGACTGAGCCACTTCTTAAATCCTCTTTCTGGGAAACGACCCCAGTCGACTGTCCGCCTGGTTCGCCGATGTTTTTGAATGCTGTAATTGGCTTGGTCCCAGAAAGCGGCGAAACACCCGAGTCGTTGTTGTCGAGGTTGCAAACCTTGGAAAGGGAGTTTGGTCGTCAAACCAAGAAGGTCTTGAACGAACCCCGGCCTTTGGACCTGGACCTGATTTCTTTTGGTAACGAGGTGCGCAACCACGCAACATTGGTTTTGCCTCATCCACGTGCGCATTTGCGCAGGTTTGTCCTTCAACCCCTCGCTGAAATCGCTCCTGATTTGCTTTTGCCAGGGCAACTCAGGAATGTAGTGGAATTGCTCCGCGATCTGGGTTCCAATGAAGAAATCAGGAAAATCAGTTGACCTGGTTCCGGGAAAACTCAGCTCTCACAATTTCGAGAAGCCTTTTGGTGGTCAGAATTCCTTCAGCTTCCGAAATCTGCTCACCACTGTATTCGATGCCCAGGTGACCGTGATAACCCGCAGCGAGGACAATTTGCACCATGCGTCGATAATCGCTGTGGGCTTCATTGCCACTGGCATCAAAGTCGCGAGATTTGGCACTGACGGATTTTGCGAAAGGCATCAGTTCAGTAAGTCCTTGATAACGGTCGTATTCAGTTCCATCTGCCAGTTTCCAATTTCCAAAATCGGGCAGGGTGCCGCAGTTAGGCAGGTTGACCTTTCTGATCACTGAGGCAAGCCAGGCAGCATTGGAGGAAAGGCCACCATGATTTTCAACGAGAACGCTCAATTCCAGTTTCGCTGCAGCTTCGGAAAGCGTATGCAAACCTTCGCTCACAAACTCCTTTTGTTCTTCAGGAGTTCCCGAGGAGTAAGCATTTACTCGAATGGAATGGCAGCCGAGGAATTTCGCCGCCTCCAGCCATTTACGATGATTCTCGATGGCATTTTTTCTTGCCTCGGGCTCAGCATCGCCCACGTTTCCCTCATGGTCGCACATGATGAGCAAGGCCTTTACGCCGAAGTCGTCTGCTCGTTTCCTAAACTCAGCCAAATAGTCCTGATCTTTAGCTTTTGCTTTGAAGAAAGTGTTTACCAGTTCAATGGCATGAATTCCAAAGTCGTTGCGAGCGACTTTGGGAAAATCCATGTGGTCAAGCTTGCCACTCTCCAATGCGCGATGGAGCGACCATTCAGCCAGAGATATCTGGAACATGGGCTTGAAAAATGCTCTGAATTTTATGCAGCGACCTCAGGCACTATTCTGCAATTGCCACGGGATCCATTGCCGGAACGGACTTGAGTTGCTTCTTGTCCTTGCTTTGGAAGAATAAAACAAAAAGGATCAGAACAGCTGCAGCTCCGCCAGCCGGAATGATCCAGATGCTTCGCCAGTTATGACCCGAAGGCTGGAGTGCATACATTCCCGCAACCTTGCCTTGGATCAATGAGCCGACAAACATACCCGAACCGTAGGTTATGAAAGCAATGAAACCCTGGGCTGCCGAGCGTATCTTTTCAGAGGCCTGATTATCCACGTATACCTGACCAGTGACAAAAAAGAAATCGTAGCATACGCCATGAAGAATAATGCCGAGGTAAAGCATCCATACCAACGACTGACTGTTACCATAAGCAAAAAGCAGGTACCGTACGGCCCAGGCCAGCATGCCTGCCATGAGCATCTTCTTTATGCCAAGGCGGGAGAAAAAGAAGGGAAAAACGAGCATGAAAAAGAGCTCGGACATTTGGCCCATTGTCATCTTGCCAGCAGCGTTTTGGACGTTCAATTCGTTTAAAAAGCCGTTTGTGAGATTGTAATAAAACGCCAAAGGAATACAGATCATGAAAGAACTGAGGGCAAAGATCGCGAAGGAGCGGTCTTTCAACAAGCTCAACGCATCCAAACCCAGCACGGCGCGCACGCTAACGGGTTCGCCCGCAGCTTTGGGCGGAGTATGGGGCAGGCAGAGGCAGAAAACTCCCATAACGATCGAGGCCACTGCGCCAATTACCATGGGGGTTTTGGCAGCTTCGATTTTCATTGCTCCTACCAGGAGGCCGGCGGCTATCCACCCAATTGTCCCCAGAACTCGAATGCCCGTAAACTGTTTGCCAGTATCCGTCATGTGCGAAAACGAAAGGGAGTTTGTGAGGGCCATCGTGGGCATGTAGCACAAAGTATGAGCCAGCAAGAGCGCATAGAAGCCCCAGAAACTAGTTTGTTGTGAAGCCAAATAGAGGAGCACACCACCTGCGCAATGAAGGAAACAAAGAACTTTTTCGGTGGCAAAGAAACGATCCGCAATCATGCCTACAAAAAAAGGAGAGATCATGGCTGCAAGGGCTGTAGTCCCGTAAGCCAAGCCGATCTGTCCATCGGGAAATTTCTGAGTCTGGCTCAAGAAAGTATACATCGTTACATACCAGGAACCCCAGATGAAGTACTGGAGGAACATCATGATGGATAGGCGAATCCGGATAGAGGTATTCATAGATTTAATTCATCGTAGATTAGTGGAATGAATGGCTCCTAGGCAAGTCTATAGCCAAGTGATGGGATGGTTTTGCGATCAAATTATCTGGTGTTGTTGATCCAGCCCCTTAATGAAATGCGTCAACCCGAAGTGGTTGTGCCGCTCGACTTTGCCATGCCGGGAAGTTAAGCTTCCATTATGCGTACGGCATTTAAAGAATGGGCTGTGATTGTGGATGCTCTGGGCAAGGGCGAGCAAATCGTCATTTTGCGCAAGGGTGGCATCAGTGAAGGCCGCGGCGGATTCAAGCCGGAATACTCGGAGTATTTGCTCTTTCCAACCTTGTTTCATCAGCAGCGGGAATTGGTCATTCCTTTCGCTCAAGCCAGATACGATAAAATCGCTCCGGGCTTTCCGGCATCAGACAGATTACGGTTGGAATATTTTGTGAGAGTCGTTTCTGCTGAAAGACTCGATTCTTTGGAACGTGCGCATGCCTTAAGGGAACAGCATGTCTGGCGCGACGAGGTCGTGGCCGAAAGATTCGACTGGGGCCGCGACAAAACAATTTATGCCATGGCAGTCCGCGTATTCTGTCTTCCGGTAGTGGTTGAACTACCAATGCTGCCAGCTTATGGAGGCTGCAAATCCTGGATTCAAGTGGATCAAGAAATTGCAACCGAAGGTTCTCAGCCAGTGCTGAACGATGCGGCTTTTGAAGTCATGCACAGAAAGTTTCGTGAAGCATTGGGCATAAAAAATGGGCACGCCAGCATCTACTCAGATTCCGCAGAAGAATCGAGAGCGGACGTTTAATGCCGAAGTCATTAATGAACTTGCCCCAACTCATTTTGGCTTCGGCTTCGCCAAGACGGTCGGAGTTGTTGCGCCAACTGGACGTGGAATTCGAGGTGATTCCCAGTGACGCCATCGAACTGCACAACGAGCAACTCACGGCTGGAGAACTTTGCCGCGTCAACGCATACCGCAAGGCCCGCCCCATATCGAAGCGGTTTCCTGACGCCATTGTGATGGGGGCGGACACTCTCGTCTATTTGGGCAACCAACTATTCGGTAAGCCGAAAAATAGGGATGAAGCTCATGGAATGTTGCAGGCACTCCAAGGCGAAACCCATCTCGTCGTCACCGGTGTCTGCCTGATGCATTTGCGCAGTCATCGACATCGCGTGTTTGCGGAGACGACCCAGGTCACATTTCGGTCCCTAAACGATGCTCAAATAGCGGAGTATCTCAATGCCATCAATCCCCTCGACAAGGCTGGCGCTTATGCCATCCAGGAACATGGTGAGAAGATCGTAGAGCAAATCTCCGGGTCTTTTACCAACGTCGTAGGCTTGCCCCTCGAGCATCTGCGGGAGGAGCTTTCGTTGTGGGAGATTGCACTCGGCACACTTTGAGGCGCTTACTTCTTCGGCAATTCCTGCCAAAGATGCGCGCTCATTAACTGTCCTTTTTCGAAGAGCTCCAGATCAAACTTCTCATTCGGTGAATGAGCATTGTCATCCGGCAATGCCAGGCCCAACAATAAAGTGTCCGCCCTGAGATACTTCTTGAATTGATTGACGATCGGAATCGATCCGCCTTCGCGCATCAACACGGGCTCCTTTCCAAATGCTGATTTGAGAGCGCGCAATGCCGCCTGCGCTTCACTGCTGGTGGGAGAGACGATATAGGGTTCCGCGCCGTGACCCGATTTAATCTCCATCCGTACGGTGGGCGGACAAAGCTTTGTAAGATAGGATCTGAAAGATTTGATGATCTTGCCGGGGTTTTGATTTGGCACGAGCCGCATCGTAATCTTCACACGAGCCCACGACGGAACAATCGTTTTGCTCCCTTCGCCTTGATAACCGCTGGTAAGACCGTTGATTTCGAATGTCGGCCGGGCCATGCGTTGCTCATTGGCTGTAAATCCCTTTTCACCAAAAAGCTTTGGTACTCCAAGAAACCTGGCGAATTCCTTTTCCGATCCAGGCAGCCGGGCCATCTGCTTCCGTTCGTAGGTGGAAAGTGGCGCTACGTCATCGTAAAAGCCCGGAATGGTGATGCGACCGTTCTTGTCGCGAAGCTTGGCCAGAATTTGAGCCAATGCCATTGCAGGATTATCCACCGAACCGCCGAAAATCCCGGAATGCAAATCGCGCGAGGGACCGTGAATGATGATTTCGAAAGCGGCAATGCCACGCAACGCGTAGGTAAGGGCAGGGAGTTGTTTCGCGGGAATTCCGGTATCTGAAATCACGACCGCATCGCAGGTGAGCTCGGCCTGATTTTTCACCAGGAACGCAGCGAGACTTTTGCTGCCAACTTCTTCCTCGCCTTCAATCACGAAAGTCAGATCGCAAGGCAATTCTGTGCCGGTCTTGATATAAGCTTCCGCAGCTGTGAGGTGAGCAAGATTTTGTCCCTTGTTATCGCTCGCCCCGCGTCCGAACATCGAACTGCCCCGGATGGTCGGCTCGAAAGGCGGCGTCTTCCACAAATCAAATGGTTCAGGCGGTTGCACATCGTAGTGACCGTAAACCATGTAGTGAGGACGCCTGACACCCTTTTTACGAGGAGTTTTTGCTACTACGATGGGATTGCCTTCCGTAGTGCAGAGGCGAGTTTCCAAACCAATGCCCTTGCAATGTTTCACCAGCCACTCCGCGCAAGCTTTCAAATCCTTGCGATGTTCGGGCTGGGCCGAGACGCTGGGAAAGCGGACGTAATCGCAAAGGTCCTCAATGAAGCGAGCCTGATTGCTGCGCAAATATTCGGTTACTTTTTGCATGTTAAATTGGTTTTAGATTAATAAAGATGTGGAGGGATTTAAGATTCTGTCTCGCGACCCGTCTCCAGCAGCAACAGCGTTATTTAGTCATCACTTCGGCAGCAAGTCAAACAAACCACGCTTCTTGGGTGCATTCGTAGAGGCAGGCTGGTTGGTGTTGCTGCCGGTCAAACCTCCCAGAATATTTCCAAATACATTCCCACCCGAAGGTTTGTTCGTATTGCCTCCAGATGGCGCATTCGTGCTTCCACCGAGCAGGCCACCAAGGCCGGGAACTTGATTAATGTATTTGCCAGCTGCCTTTTGGAGAGCTTTCGTAGCGCCGGTTGCATCAGCAATGATTCGGCCAAGCGCAACCTTGTCTACGTTTGCTTTTGGATTGCCCACGGTGCCTTGCACTGTAACAAATGTCGGCAGAGCGACATAATCGTTGTTCGTGGCGGAGGTGGCCGGTGCGAGGCGGGCTTTTTGAGCGATGGATTGCCGCAAAGACAATTGCAGGGGCAAATTGTTAATTGGTGAATTTGTGACGACATCAGCAATCGGGATCACGCCCTGGCTTTGTGCGCTGAAAGTGTCGCTGGCCATTTTAAACTGTGTAAGGTTGATGCTGCCATCGCCCATTTTCACATTAGCCAGAATGTATTTTACCGGAGAATTGGTTAAGTCGGGTTCTTGAATCACAAAGGCTACTGTGCCAAGAACGTTTTGGAAAAACTTGCTTTGGGTCAGAACTATATTCGCGTTGGTGAATGCAAAATTGAGTTGGCCATTCAAATTCTTTTTTAAATTCACGCCGGTTGTGCCCGCTCCTTTGATTTGTGCATTGGCTATCAAATCACCTTTGGCTTGGCCCTGGTACTGGGGGGCAAAAGAGTCAGCAATTGGTGCAATGGGGATTCGATCAGCCGAGAAACCGACATCATACTGATAACCTGGAACACCAAGGTTCAAGTCAGCATTCGCATTCACCGGTGCACCGTTCAGCGCGAGTTTAAATGGATTGAGCAACACATGACCGCCATCAATTTTGACGGTGGTCAACCAATTGGTAATCTCAACCTGCCGCAGATAAAAGCGCCCAATGCTGACATCCACAGTCGAATTACGCAGGGGCAGGTTCACAGCAGGCGGTTCCGTGTTCGCTGCCGCTTGCGTCGCTGCAGCGGGTTGAGGCTGAGCTTGAGCCTGTTGGCTGGCCGCACTCTTCTCGCTCTTCTTTCCCGCAAAAATATCATAATAGGGCGTCACGTCTATCGAGTCAGCCTTGAGCTTCAGATTGGCGGAAGTCGCATTGGTCTGCGACATATCCACCTGGCCGGTGAGTGTCATGTCGTTTGTTGCCCGAGCCGTTGGCGTGAGCGCAATATGAAATTGGCGTATGGTGGCGACTTGCTTTTGAAGCCCGGCATCCACCTGGAATTTCGCTTCGAGTGGAGTAGGAGTGGTCTTCTGTGTTGGATCACTTACAACCAGTTTCGCCAGTTGGAAATCGGCTTTGACAGAAGATTCTCCCTGGGGATCGAGCTTTGCCGAACTCGTGGCGTTAACCAGCACCGATACCAATTGCTTATCCTTCAGAGCAGAGGCGAGGAATGGACGGAGTGCATTTTCGTTGAAATCCACGAGCTTCGCGGTGAATTGCCCCGCTTTCTTGTCCGTATCGTAATCACCCGTGACATCAAATTTACCGCCCACAGTCTGTCCCTGAGTCACGGCCCCATTGGCTTTGCGAATCTGCAACTGGCTTCCATTCATCGCCACGTCCAGGTCAGCGGTTGTGCCAAAATGGTCGAACCGGTTGCTCTGCATCTGCCCGGTGAAATCTGCCAGTGCGAAATTGCCCGTCACTGTCTTGCTCGTCTGGTTCTGAACGACATGACCCTTCAATTGCAGGCTGCCGGAGGTTGCCTTGATGTCAGGAGAGGACATGATATCCAGCAGGCGAACCAGGGAGCCATCCAAGGCAATTTGCAAGTCGGCCGCTTGAGTTGTTTTGTTGAAGGTGCCGTTGGCGGTGAAGGACAGGGCCTGCTGCCCGGCATGGTTCAGCTGCATTCCAATCTGCTGCAAGTTGAACTCATTCAGATTTGCTGCCTCGCCTTTCGTTTGAAAATGCACGTCGGTCTGAGTGATGTGATTCGTGGCCAGGTTCAGCTCCATGCCGGTAACATCTGAGCTCACATCGAAGCCAAGCTTTTTGCCCGATTGCTGCGAAGACACGTTGGCAGCGAGATTCACAATTCCGTTCACCAACGTTCCGCCGAGGAACGGACGCCAATCAGCCAGGTTCAATTTATTGATCCCAAGTTTAAACGCGGAATCACCGACCGGATTGGCTTCATTTCCCCAGGCAACGGACATTGGACTGGTTAATCCGCCCTGGAGGAAAGATTGCTGGTTTTCGGAGCCATTAATATTGAGTGCGTTGATCAAAGCCTGCTTTTTGTCAGTATCAACGTTCAGGTTGTAATCAGAAACGATGTCCAGGGTGGGAGTGGTCTGGTTTGCACGCGTCACGCGAAGCTGGTTGATGTTGAAAGCTCCCTTTAAGGCGATTTGTTTGCCGGCATTGGCGAGATCCACATGATTCGTGGAATTCATCACCGTGGTTCCGAAATCAATGCCGCTTTGCGCGCCTGCAAGATTCAGAGCGTTCTTGTCGATTCCCGCCAATTGAACATTCAAATGCCCCTCGGTTTTGGCCATGTCGAACGGACCATTGACCCGGAGTTCGCCCAGATTGGCGCCAGCCTTTTGGAAACGAAGAGCGAGTTGCTTGATATCAGTGGGAGTAATGTCACAATCGATGATGGCTGACAGCGTGGCGAGTTGGCTCAAGCTGCCGGCACCTTTCTGCACGTCGAGGTGGGCATTGCCGTTGACGGAGCCTCCCTTGAGATCAGCTGTCGGAATGATTGCGAAATTGCCGACCATGACGGCTTGCATCAGGGCGTTCGTCGCCGGGGCAGGGGGGCGATTATCAACGTTGATATTACCAGCCAAAGTCATCTTGCCCTGCTGACCGTTCTTCAAATTGGTGAGTTCAAAATTAAGACCTGAAACCTCCGTAATATCGCGCGCGCCATTCTCCTTATAGTTCTTTACCATCCGCACGG
>NZ_ABOX02000078.1 GCF_000172555.1 Pedosphaera parvula Ellin514 | reverse complement strand
ATGGAGTGATAATTCCTGGCGCAACCCAGTCCACCTACCTCGCCACAGCTTCCACCGGCACCAATGCCTACAGCGTTGTTGTCAGCAATGATTTCGGTGGCGGCTCCATCACCACCAGCGGCACAGCCAGCCTTGCCGGCGTGGCCTTGCCCTCGGGACCTTATGCTTCCAGGATCTTGTCCGATCTGCCAATTGCTTACTGGCGCCTGGACGAACCTTCTGATTCCACCGTTGCCGACGATTATGTAGGCGGCCACAACGGGACTTACAATAGCGTCCAACTCGGGGTTCCCGGGTACAGTCCATCGTTTGATACAGACACCGCCGCGAGCTTCGGGTCACTCTCTCCGACGGATAGCGCCATGATTGAAACCGACAACTCACCCAACGGCATCCCCCTGGTCGACTTCGCCAAACCTGTCGGCTCCAATGCACAGTTCTCCGTGGAAGCCTGGGTCAATGGTCCTGCAAACCAAAACAGCGCCGGCTCAGCCATTGTTGCCAAGGGCCCGCCCGGCAGTGATGCGTTCGTTATTGATGCCAGCGCGCCCGGGGGCAACTTCCGCTTCTACACCCGCAAACCTGGTGGTGGCACTTCCCAGATTTACAGTTCCTCCGCTCCGGACGGCAACTGGCATCACTTGGTGGCTGTCTGTGATGAAGCCAGCAGTTCAATCTCGCTTTACGTGGATGGCGTGAATGTCGGAACCGTCACGGGCCTTGCTGGAACCGGGCTTTACAGTTCCACCTACCCCATTGCGATCGGCTCACAGAGCTTTGGATTTGGTTATGACAACCAGTTCATGGGCACTATTGACGATGTGGCAGTTTATAATTATGCCCTCTCCCCCGCACAGGTACAGGCCCACTATAATGCTGCACCTCTGCCGCCTTACTTCACTGTCCTTCCCCCCACCAACGTCGTAGCCATCCTCGGCCAACCCGTAACGCTCTCCGCGACGGTTCTTGGCTCCGCACCACGCACAAATCAATGGTACTCAAATAACGTTGCGCTGGCCGGACAAACCGGCCTCTCGTTGGCGGTAAACACCTCGCACACCGGCACCAATGTCTATACCATGAAGGTCTCCAATGCCTACGGTTCCGTCACCAACGTAGGCACCACCGTCGAGGTGCCTGCAGGATTCGGCCCGCCGCAACTGTTGGCAGACACCACCCCCATGAACACGTCGCGCTATGCCAACCAACCGCTCACCTTTTCAGTCACGGCGTTCGGCAGCGCGCCCCTGACTTATCAATGGCGCTTTAACGGAGCCAACATTGCTAACGCGACCAATGCCACGTATTCCATCACGAATCTTCAAGCGTCGAATACCGGCAGTTACGATTGCGTGGTGCATAATCCTCTCAGCACCACCAACAGCACCCCCTCAACCCTCACGGTCGTCCCAGCTCCAACCAGTGCTTACCCGGTCACGGTGCTTCATGATCATCCAAGAGCCTACTATCGATTGGATGAATCCGTCGGCAGTCCTACTGGCTTTGATCACGTTGGCGGCAATGACGGACTATATACGGCCAATCAGCCCGACCAAATCCCCTTGCTCGGCGTCGCGGGTTATAATTCCAGCTTCGACACCAACACCGCTTGCAAATTCGGCATCGGCGGCGGCAGCTCGGTCGATAATTACCTCGGTGTGAGCATCACGAACCTCAGCTTTGCCAAGCCCAACGGCCAAAGCGGTGCATTCACCCTGGAAGCCTGGGTCAATGGTCCCACGGGTGTTGCCCAGGTCGGCGGCGCGTGCATCGTGGCCAAAGGCCAAGGTGGTGCCGAGCAATTCTCCATGGACATCAACAACGGCTTCCGTTTCTACGTCCGTAATGCGGCTTCGGCCACCTTGGTCAACGCACAAGGTTCGTCTACCTTCTGCGGCAGCCCGATCTCTGGCGGTTGGTCCATGGATGGCAAATGGCATCACTTGGTGGGTGTCTGCGACCAGGTCAACAGCAACCTGCTCCTCTACGTGGACGGTCAACTGGTCGGACCCAACATCATAACGAATGGCGTCGTTCCCCCTCTCGCTTATGCGTATGATCTAGGCAAGTCTGGCTCCGGCACCAATGGCGTGATCGCCGCCGGAGTTGGCATCAACGAAACCACCATCACGACCGCCAATGAAAACTCCATCGTCATTGGAAACCGTAATAAAAACTCAGGCCACGTTGAACCGTCGGCTTACAGCCTACCTTTCCAAGGCACGATCGATGAAGTCGCACTCTACGACTACCCCCTCACACCGGCGCAAGTCTACGGACATTACGCCGTGGCTCAAGGCCTCCCGATCCCTCTCACACTCCAGACCACCAACGGTAACCACGTGCTCACTTGGTCAACCGCGTCGCCCTTGGAGTCAGCTCCTACTGTAACTGGTCCTTGGACTACCGTGGTTGGAGGAGCTTCGCCTTACACCATCGCAACCATCGGCAGCCAGCAGTTCTACCGGCTGAAAGTTCACTGATCCACTCTTCTGATTAGGCCTTGCAAGTCCTGTTCACCAGCGGGCCAGCTTCGGCTGGCCCGCTTTGTTTTGCAATGCAACGTCAATATCCCGCCTTCCACTTGCTCAATTCCAATTGTCAGTTTTTCGTGCCCAAATCGAGCTCAAAAGCAATTGATTTACCGGCTGCTTCAAGATTACGTTAGTTAGGTTGGTAATTTTAAAGCGGTACGGACTGAATTCCCTTCAAACCATCGCCCATTTTCACTGCCATGCTGGATTCAAAACAGTTGCGCGATCAACAGAAAACCAAACGCAGGAGCCAGCCATCGCTTCCGGGTTTGGCCAGGCTCAGGGCGCAGACATCTTCCTTGCTCGATCTTTGCGTAACCTTTGACCAGGCGAAAGGTTTCGCCGAATTCGCCTGGCACGCGCCCGGTTCGGACAAAGTCATCGCCGTTTGCCGTGTACGCTGCACAGGCTCGGACCAGTTGACTTGGGAAACGGAAAAGGATGGCCACCTTGAAGCGGCCATATCCTCGCACCACCGCAATTCCATTCGCGCGGCGATGAAACGCTGGTTAAACCAGTTCCCCACAAGCCTCAATACCCTCACTGCGTTTTGGGTCACACCACAGTCCGGTGGCAAACCGCCGGTCCGCGAGCAGTTATCGCCCTTCGAATTCAACGGTGAGCCTTATGCCTGGATTGAGGATAACATTGTGGCGATGGCTGAGGGGTTGCGCCTCCAGTTCTCACCGCTGGGGCGGATCATGGATCAAATCCAGCCGGAGGCGCTCGCGGATTTTGAGAGCTACGGACGCCGCCTGCAGCGCAAACAACAGAAGCAGGCCGAAGTGGAGGCCCGGCGGCAGGAAACCATGGCGCGACTCGCTCAAGAACGCCGCCAACGCGAATCCCGGCAAATCGTGGCGCGCAGGGCCGCGGAAATAAGGAAAATCGCCAGGACGAAGGCAAAGCCCGAATCTCCACCTACAAATGTGAAATCCCCGCCCACGAGCCCGGCACCGCCGTCGGTACCGGTGCGTTTTGAAATGCCTTCGCTCACATTTCAGGAAACGGCTTTTCCCTTGACCAGCCTTGACCGTTTTTTTCTTCGCGAACGCGCTGCCCTCTGGTGGGTTTCCAATCAATCGGATGATCTGCTCTGTCTTCCGCACTGCCGCATCGAGCGGCTGGAATACCAGCTTCGCACCGCACTGCGCGTCCTCGGGCCGCTACGCGGGCGCGCCCTGCTCTCGGATGAAGTGGGCCTGGGCAAAACCATTGAGGCGGGCCTCATACTCAAGGAATTGCTCACGCGCGGCATGGTCAAAAGATTCCTGGTCTTGACCGTGCCTTCCCTGGTGGATCAGTGGGAGGAGGAGTTGGCGGACAAGTTCGGTCTGGCGACAGTCACCTCCAACCAGACTTCCGCACGAAATGAACCGCAAAACTTCTGGCGTGAAAACCCCGGCATTGTAGCCAGCCTCCACACCCTCAAACAACCCGCTCATCTGGAAATTGCACGCCAGGTGAGCTGGGACATCCTCGTTGTGGACGAGGCGCACTATCTGCGCAACCGCGAGTCGCAAGCCTGGCAGGCAGTTAATGCCCTGCCACGCCAATTCCTGCTTCTGCTCACCGCCACACCCGTCCAGAATTCCCTGGAAGAACTTTATAACCTCGTCACCCTCCTGCAACCGGGCCAGTTGCCCTCGCCAAAGGAATTTCGCGCCCGTTTCGTGAATCCCAAACGTCCCCGACAACCCCGCGAACCGGAGGAACTGCGCCGGTTGCTCGGCCAAATCATGATCCGCAATACCCGCGCTAACGCCGGTTTGAAACTCCCGCCTCGCCGCGCCGAAACGGTTTTGTTCACGCCGGACGAAACCGAACGGGCCTTCTGGCAGCAGTGGGAGAGCGAATTGCGTGTGCAGCTTGCCCGGCTCACCCCCGGCCAGTCGAATTTGTGGGGGCGACTGCTGTTGCAAACCGCCGGCAGCAGCCCGGCAGCTTGGCGCGCCGCCCTCGGAAAATTCCCCGCTGCCGCCGCCGCCCGTGCCTGGCGCGAACTGGCGCCGCTCGAAACAAGCTGGCGGCGGAAGTGCGAATTAATCCCGCCACTGACCCATGGAGAAGGCGGCGTGGTGATTTTCACGCAGTTTTTAGAAACCCAGGCCGCGTTGGCGGAATTCCTCCGTGCCGCAAACGTCGCCACCTTCGTTATCAACGGTGCCACTCCCGCTCCGGAGCGCCATCCCATCACGGAAGAATTTCGCAGGCGGGGCGGGGCCTTGCTCCTCACCCACAGCGGCACCGAAGGGCGAAACCTCCAGTTCTCCCACCGCCTCGTGAATTTCGACCTGCCGTGGAATCCGATGGAGATCGAGCAACGCATCGGGCGGTTGCATCGGCTCGGCCAGCAACGGCCAGTCCATATTTACAACTTAGTATATGCGGGCACATTGCAGGAGCAACTGCTCGAGATTCTTCAGGAAAAACTCAACCTCTTCGAGGTCGTTGTGGGCGAAACCGGCCTGGTTCTGGGCGAGCGGTTCAGCAGCGACGAATTCGCCGAGGAAGTATTCCGTCGCTGGCGCGAAAATGAGGGCCGCGTGGCCGAGGCGATGGCCGGGCTCGGGGACGAACTGGCCGCCGCGCGCGATGCCTTCATTGAAATAAAGCAACTCGACGAAACTCTCTTTGCCAAGGATTACGAATCATTATAACCCTGCCCCAGCCATGAAATGGACCGAGGATAAACTTGACATTCTCCAAAATTTGGAATTCAGCGTGGTGGAAATCTGGCGCGCCAACCCACACATGTCGGATTATACCGCGCTACGCGCCTACGAGGCGGCCTTCCAGACCTACCGCGCCGAGTTGCGTGGCCATGCTCCCAAATCACACGGCTTGAGCGGACTTGATGCCACGACTTTTGACGCCCTGAGGCTCATGTGTGAATTCCGGCTTGGTCGGGGATCGAGTGTGCTGGGTGGCCCGGAAAGCATCCCTCCCATTTCGCTCGAAGTGCTGGTGAATTGCCTGCGGGAACTTGGGAAATCCGTTGAGCGGCACACGAAAGCGGGCGGAAAGCAGGGTTATCTGAACTTCATTGAGCGCTTTCTGCCATGAAACTCAACCGCCTGAAACACGATCCCACCGAACTGCTGGAATTCTATGAGCAGGGCCTATCCTCCATCGGAGCGCTTTGTGAGCGCACGTGGCACGATCGCCTTGAAGTCATAGCGGATGGACGCGCCGCCAATCTTTGGAATCCTAAAGGCACGCTCCACCAGGTCGAACTGCATTTTACCGCTCCAAATGCGGTTGAGGCGCGCGACGCCACGCGTGAAGTATTTCCCGGTTGTCCGCTCACGTTCCAACTCGCCGAAGCGTTGCGGCCCGCCCTTTTGCCGCTGGAACGCTTCGTCCTGGCGGATCAGACTGCAGCGCGCCCGCCGGATGCCGCCGTGGCCGGGAAAATATGGTATGCCCAATTCGCCGACACCTCGCGCTGGCAGTTGACCGCCTCGTTCAAGCCGGACTTTCATTTTTCATTCATCGGCGTCGTGCGCTGCGAAATCCAAGCCATGGACCAGCATTGGTCCCTGCATCGTGTAGCCATATCCTTGCCCGGTGGCGAATCCGACGAAGGCCTCGCCCGCGACCTGAGCTTTCAGCAGGCCGCGCCGGCACCCGCTGTTGAAATCGCCTGGCCGACTCCCGACCCGGCGCGCTGGCGGGAATTGCTTGCCTTGCGGCTTGAAAATGAAGTGGCCGAGGAATTGGTCCGGGTGCGAATCAGGCAGGAAAACAGCCTGCGCCGTGAACTGGAACGCATCGACGACTACTTCGAGAACTATCAGCGTGAACTGACTGCCCGCGCAGGTCGTAGCGCCAACGAAAACTCGAAAGTGAAAACCGCTGATCGCCTTGCCGCCGCAAAGGCGGAGCATGCCCGTCGCCGCGCCGATCAGTTGGCTCGACATGAAATCCGCATTCAGCCGCACCTGGACGCACTTCTGTTGGTGGCCGAAAAAGCATGGCGGACCCGGCTGCAATTCGACCGGGCGCACCGCTCACAGGCAATCGATGCGTTGTTTGTCTCGCGCTCGCGCCGCTGGGTATTGGCAGAGCAAAAATCGATTTAAAGTAATATTAAGCCATTGCCACACTCGACCTCCCATTTGTCATTTTGCCCCCATCACCCTTTCGGGTGACTGGACGATTTCCCAATTTCTCCCTAGCCTTTCTACTTTAATTCCATGACACCCGCCTCACTGGGCGCGCTCAATATCTTTGGTTGTACCAGATTTCCTGACGAGTGTCAGGCCGCTGTTTTCATTTTGGCGGCAATGATTTGAAGGCATCGGTTCAACGGAACTTCAAACGCGGAGAGTCAGTCAACGGGTTGCTGATTCTCCACGAATACATCAACCAGCTCGTTGTCTGAAGTGAAAACCAAAATGAAACGTTTCCTTACAACCGCCAGTCGTCACCTCCGGAGTTCACCAAAATCTGTCAATGCTCCGCCCCGCCCACTCGGTGAAGTAAAACCTGCTGTTATTGATCGGCTTAAAAACATGAATACTATTTGGACCACGGTCATCGCTGCAGCGTTGGTTCTGACCTTTGCGCCAGCGCGCGCACTGGCGAGCCGCCCGCTGGGCATTGATGTTTCGAACAACAACCCCGGGACCATCAACTGGTCCAGTGTCAAGGCGGGCGGCTACGTCTTCGCCTGGGCCAAGGCCACCGAAGGCACTGGCTTCATCGATGGAACTCTCGCGGCCCATATCAACAACGGCAAGGCGGCGGGCGTTTACATGGGTGCTTATCATTTCGCTCATCCCAACCTGAACAGCCCAACCGCCGAAGCCAACTATTTCTGGAATGCTGCCGGCTCCTATATCAAGGCCGATGGTAAAACCTTCATGCCCATGCTCGATATGGAAGTGTTTAGCGGCCTCGTCGGCGCCAGTAGCTATTCGGATTGGGCCAACCAATGGTGCAATGCCATCGTGGCCAAAGCCGCCGCGGTAGGGGTCAAGGTCAAACCAATAATTTACACCAGCGCCTGCAGCGCCTGTAATTTTAACAGCAGCGTGGCGCAATGGTCTGCCGACATCGCCGATTACAATGGCCAGAGTTCACAGACCAGCAATCCCTGGACCACCTGCAGCGGCTGTGAAGTTTGGGGCTCGGGCGTCTGGACTGTATGGCAATTCTCGCAAAGTGGCTCGGTTTCTGGCGTCTCGGGCGCTGTCGACTTGGACGTCTTCAATGGCACTTCCGCCAGCCTGGTCTCAACCATGGTCGCCACTTCCACGACGACCGCCTCCGCCTCACAGCTAAAATATGATTTTAATGGTGATGGGCAGGACGATTATGCCGTTTTCCGTCCATCTGACGGCACCTGGCACGTGCTGTTTAGTTCAGATAACTCCGATCACTCTTTCCAATACGGTCAGAACGGTGACATTCCATTATTGGGTGGTGATCTAAGTGGTGATGGCGCTGCTGATGCCGTTGTGTTCCGCCCGTCCGATGGCACCTGGCATATCCGCTACAGCCAGGATGCTTCGAGTCACGCTTTCACGTTTGGCACCTCTGGCGACATCCCGCTTTTGGGCGGCGACTTTTCTGGTGATGGTGTTCCCGATGCCACTGTCTTTCGCCCCTCGACCGGAACGTGGTACGTGCGCTTCAGCGAAAGTGGCGCCATTCACTCCTTTCTGTTTGGGCAAAATGGCGATATTCCCTTGCTAAATGGAGATTATGATGGCGACGGATCTCCCGACGCCGTTGTTTTCCGCCCCTCGACCGGAATGTGGTATGTGCGCTTCAGCGCAGATCAATCAATCCACAGCTTCCAATATGGTCAAAGCGGCGACATTCCAATGTGGGGTTCGGATTATGACGGAGATGGCAAACAAGATGCGGTCCTCTTTCGTCCCTCCACCGGGACCTGGTATGTCCGCTTCAGCACCGACGCTTCAAGCCACAGCTTTCAATACGGTCAAAGTGGCGATATTCCGTGGCTCTCTCACACCACGGCGAACGGTGCAAACAATGAAAACCTGTTCCGTCCTTCGACGTCACGAATGTACTTGAGGGATAGCTCCACCGGAAATTTCACTTCGTTCATTTACGGCCTGAGTACGGATATTCCCGTTCACTAAGCCAAATTCCTTGCACGCCAGCCCTTGTTGATACTGGGTTGGCGTGCTGGTTTGCACGAATCTTTTGCCCAGAGCTTGTCCGCAATACAATGCACGCTTGAATTTCCCACGAATCCATCCTTGCCTCTCCCCACCCAATCTGTTACACATATTCACCAGCGTACCGCGGGTGTGGTTCAATGGTAGAATGTGGCCTTCCCAAGGCTGAGACGAGGGTTCGATTCCCTTCACCCGCTCCATTGATAATCGATGACTTGCGGATCAGTGCAGTAAAAGTGCAGTAAAAGTGCAGTAAATCACCCGAAAAATCTGTCTTAAAGAACGATTCAGCCGAAGAGGCAATTTTGTTCCCGGCGAAGATTCGCTGAGCACCGCGGATGGGGCTGAAAGACCGACGCAGCACAGAATAAAATGCTGTTACCTGCGCGCCGTGCGACCGAAAATCTGACGCGTGACCATGTCCCGCCAGAGGATTTCCCAAGCCGAAGCCAGTCGACATCACAGTGCCGTGCTGTAATACCTGCAATGAGGGATTCATCAACGTCGATGAGCAGACCCGGGTTTTCTTAGGGTCTGTGAACCTCTCCCGATCTTGTGGACACAGGGATAAAGTTATGGAAAGTGACAATGATGAACAGTCCAAGCAAGACATAGACGCGGGAGTTCAAGCAGGAGGCCGTGCGCCTGTCCGGCATGGCCAGCGGATGAATGAAAACCGAATGAAAACATCAGTCAATACGGGCGAAGTGTCGCTGCCTCCGGCTCAAGCGGTTGGCTGGGGCCGAAAAATCCGTGCCGAACCGGGAGCCTGCACCGCAAAACAGATCTCTAGCACCGAAAATTGGCTTGCAACGCCAAGCGATGGAAGGATAATCGCGAAAATGACCGGAGAAACCAATTTGCAACATGAACATCAAGGCAAATGGGAAATTCCGGTTTAAGGTTGCAGAATCTTCAAAAAACATGGAACTTCGGGAAAACGGTGTGATGATCCATTCCACTTCGATGAAGCGCATGAATAATCGCAATTTTTGAGGGAACCAATGAAGATCCGAATGTGTTTGATGATGATGTTCGCACTGCTCGCCGGAAAGCATCACGCCGCCGCCCGGACTGCTTTCGCGCCTGCCATCAACTATCCAGGTGCCGGAGGCGTCTCAGTCGTCGCGGCGGATGTGAACGGCGACGGCAAAGTGGATTTGATCTGCGCAAGTTTTGACCAGGGCACACTGACAATATACACGAACGACGCCAGTGGCGGGTTCGCGGTGGCTTCCTCCCTGATTGTGGGTTATTCCCTTTCCTGGGTAACGGCGGCGGATTTTAATGGTGATGGGAAGCCGGACCTGATTTACGCTTACCGATATGCCAATGCCGTATCCGTTTTGACCAACGGTGGCACTGGTAATTTCGTCCTCGCCAGCAGCCAGACAGTTGACGTATGGCCGATTTCAGTCGTCGCGGCGGATGTCACCGGCCATGGATTCATGGACCTGATCACTGCAAACGCGAACAACAACAGCGATACGATATCCGTTCTTACCAACGACGGCAAAGGCGGGCTTCTGCTAAGCAGCAATTACAACGTGGGATATTTTCCCACCTCGGTAACCGCGGCGGATGTAAATGGAGATGGACGCATGGATCTGATCTGCGCGCGTTGGGACAATCACCTGCTTGTGTTCACAAACAACGGCATGGGCGGGTTTGCCGTCTCCTCGACACCGGTCGTTGGCGCCAATCCCGTATCGGTCGTGGCGGCGGATGTTAATGGAGACGGTAGGATGGATTTGATCACTGCGAATCTCTGGGACAACACACTGTCCGTTTTGACCAATGACGGGAGTGGTGGATTTACCCTCGCCGCTTCGCCGAGCGTGGGCGTTAATCCCTATTCCGTGGCCGCCGCGGATGTGAACGGAGACGGCAGGCTCGATTTGATTTCCGCCAATGACAGCGACGGGACTCTTACAGTACTGACCAACGACGGCGCTGGCGGATTTGTGATCGCAACCAACATCACCGTTTCAAGTGGGCCTGATTCGCTCGTCGTCGCGGATGTTGATGGCGACGGCAGACTCGATTTGATCAGCGCGAATATCGATCATGGAATTTCAGTGGTATTGAACAAATCGACCTTCCCGCCCCCGGGGATTCCGCCAAAGTTGACCTTGAGTAATTCCGGCAAGAATCTCGTGGTCTCATGGCCGTCCGCCTCGGCAGGATGGTCTTTGCAGCAAACGCCCGCCCTGAATCCTTCGTCTTGGGCTCCGGCCGGCTACAGTGGTTACGGAATCGCTAATGACGGAACGAACAAGAGTTTGACCATTCCAGCGTCTCAGGGAAACCAGTTTTTCCGCCTGTTGCATCCTTAGGGCGAACGATGGCGTTTTTGGGGGGAGGGGTGGCGCCCCGCTCAGCGCGTGGTATGCACGTCATCGTTTTCTCCGAAAGATGTGAATTTTCCATGAACAACGGTGATTGGCTGTCCTGAAAGGCGAGGATCGAAATCGGTCCTCTGCCAGTTCCGCGAAATAGTGTTCGCTTTGGTGGCAGCGGACAATTTCCGCTTGAGAAATCTAGGATTGGAGTTTATCCCGACGGTGACCCAGGTTGCTCAGTCACCTACGTATCATATATGGCCCAGAATACGCAGCGGCGGAGAATTTGGAACGCCTACGCGCTCACGGACTATCGACAAAACGGTCATTGGCCTTACGTGAATTCGCACTCGGCATTGAATCCCTCGAACGTTTTACCCGGAAAAAATCCTTGCGACGCGTCCACGAAGCCGTCTTCGGCGTGCTTGCATTGGAAAGCGAGCCGGTCGACCCGCGATTGTAAATCCCTGATTGTCTCTATTGCGAATTTTGCACCACTTTAAGCCACTTTTGACACGAGGGTTCGATTCCCTTCACCCGCTCCAGTTCCACACGCAAAAGGATTCAGTCCACCCGTAAAGCACTTTCTCTCAGGTAGGCTGCCAGACGCGTTCCATTGTTCCGTGGTTGCAACAGAAACAACGTCCCCCCCACGTAATATCTGCAGTATTCCCCTTGAACTGGAGCAAGTTTGGTGAAGAATAAATTATAAGGTTCGGCTCAGTAAAGCATCCGTTTCGATGTCCTGACTGAACAATGAGCCCGTTGTGAAAAGGAAATTACTATGACCATGTCCTATCTGATTTTAAGCCTCGTCCTTGGCATCGGTTTCACTCTGATCGCCTGCGCCGCAGATTCCAATTCGCCATTCGCAGCCGGAGGGCAGACAAATCAAATCCCAACGGTTGAGGTTCGTCTTTTGGACGACAAGGGACAATTAGGTCCCAAAGAAGCCGTCCCAAAAGTAATCAAAACCGATGCGGAATGGCGCAAGCAGTTGACGGCTGAACAGTACAAAATCGCCCGTGGCAAAGGAACTGAACCCGCGTTTTGCGGCGTGTTCTATGACAACCACAAGCCAGGTATTTATTCCTGTGTCTGCTGCGGCCTGCCATTGTTTACCTCCGAAGCGAAATTCGATTCTGGCACCGGATGGCCGAGCTTTTTTCAACCTGTTGCCGGGGAAAACGTGATCACGAAGGAAGATTTGAGTTACGGAATGCAACGCACAGAAATTCTCTGCGCCCGGTGCGATGCACACCTGGGCCACGTGTTCAATGATGGCCCCAAACCTACCCATCTTCGCTTCTGCCTCAATTCCGTGTCACTGACCTTCAAGGAAAACAAAAATCTGACCGATGCTACCAGGCAGGCCAAACATTGACCTGCCTCCGCTAATGGTGCTCTGCATTGATTATCCATCCTCGTTATGACAAACTCAAACGAATGATGGATACGCGCGACAAGGGATCGCCTCAGCTTTTGCCCACACTGAAGCAATACTTCGGCTTCAGTTCCTTCCGCCCTTTGCAGGAGGAAATCATCCTCGACACGTTGGCAGGTAAGGATGTCTTCGCGCTGCTCCCGACTGGAGGAGGCAAATCACTCTGTTTCCAACTTCCCGCACTCGTCCGTCCTGGGCTGACGGTGGTCATCTCGCCCCTGATTGCGTTAATGAAGGATCAGGTGGACGCGCTAACGGCGAGCGGAGCCCCGGCAACATTCCTCAATTCATCGCTTGAGGCTGGCGAATCAACGCCCCGCCTGCGCGGATTGCACAAGGGCGAATTTCGCCTGCTCTACGTGGCGCCAGAACGTCTGATGTTGTCGGGCTTTCTCGAAGACTTGCGACGCTGGAATGTTAATTTGTTCGCGATTGATGAGGCCCATTGCGTCAGCGAATGGGGACACGACTTTCGTCCTGAGTACCGCGCAATCTCCAAACTGCGCGAACTGTTCCCGGAAGTGCCATTCATGGCCCTCACCGCCACGGCCACTGAACGAGTACGCGAGGATATCATCAGAGCTCTCTCCCTCCGCGAACCACAGATCTTTGTCGCCAGCTTCAATCGACCGAACCTCACTTATCGCGTCCATGCCAAAAGCGGAGCTTACGAACAAACACTGTCCTTTATACGTGCCCGGCCAAGAGAAAGCGGCATTGTCTATTGCCATTCGCGCAAAACCGCCGAAAGCGTGGCTCAGAAGCTGAATGAAGATGGCGTTTCCGCTCGCCCATACCATGCCGGCCTGCCTGGTGAAGAGCGGTCGAGGAATCAGGAATTGTTTCTCCGCGACGAGGTCCGTGTGGTCTGTGCGACCATTGCCTTTGGCATGGGGATCAACAAGCCGAATGTTCGCTTCGTGATCCATTACGACTTGCCCAAGAACGTCGAAGGTTACTATCAGGAAACCGGACGCGCCGGGCGTGATGGTCTGCCCAGCGAGTGCCTCCTGCTGTTCAGCCCTGGCGATGTGGTCAAGCAAACTGGCTTCATCAACGAAAAGACGGATCCGCACGAGCAGCAGCTTGCGCGCGAGCAATTGCAACAAATGGTGCATTACGCGGAGATTGCCTCCTGCCGTCGGGCCTCCTTGCTCGATTATTTCGGTGAGGAATTCCCTGTGGCCAATTGCGAGGCCTGCGACAACTGCCTTTCACCGCGCGACACTTTTGACGGCACCTTGGTGGCGCAGAAATTTCTTTCCTGTGTCTTCCGGGTGCGCGAAAAGAGCGGTTTCGGCGTCGGCCTAAACCACATCACCGAGGTGCTCACCGGCGCGGATACCGAGAAAATTCGTCGTTGGGGCCACACCCAGCTCTCCACTTACGGCATTGGACGGGATGTCGGGCGTGCGGAGTGGGGAGCGATTGGACGGGAACTCGTCCGGCTCGGATTTCTGGAACAAACGAAGGACAAATTTCCAGTAATTCAGATCACTGCCGAAGGTCGCAAATTCTTAAAACAACGCGGCACAGTCCAGCTTTCACGGCCGATCACGGCACCGGCAAAGCAAGCGCATCAGGCCGGTGAAATCGCCTGTGATGAAAGCTTGTTCGAGCGTCTCCGCGCATTGCGCAAACGCCTTGCCAACGAACGCGATGTCCCCTCCTACATCATCTTTTCCGACGTCGCGCTCCGGCAAATGGCCCGCAATTATCCGCAAAGTGAAAAGGAGTTCGCTCGCATCAGTGGCGTGGGGGAGAAGAAACTCCGGGAATTCGGCGAGTCCTTCCTTGGCGAAATCGCCGCACACCTCGCGACCAATGCGCGTCAAATCTTTGCGGACGATTCTTTTACCGCGACCGCACCAACCGCCGCCCGATCCCGAGTCAATGACACGACCCGCGAAACTTTGAAACGCTTCCGCGACGGCCAGAGCGTTGCGGAAATCGCAGTGCAGCGCGGATTCACAACGGGAACCATTTACTCGCACCTTGCCACGGCCATCGACGCTGGTGAATCCGTCTCATTGGATCGCCTCCTGACCAGTGCCGAACAACAGGAGATTGCCACAGCCTTCGCCAAATTCGGTTGGACCAACCTCACCGGCGTTTGCGAAATGCTCGATAACCGGTTTGATTACGGCGTGCTCCGCATCTTCCGCGCCGCCCGTGCGCCCCGCAAATAGCCGCTACACCCTCCCATTCGTTACATGTTCCGGCTTGTTTAATCAAAGAGTGCGTGAGTGCGCCCGCGCTCACGCTAAAATCATGCGACTACCGATAGTTTTTGCAGCTTCTCTCGAACCGACGCGAGACTTTCCTGAACTACATTCAATGCGTAGCCCGTAACCATCTCGATTTGCTCGGTTTCCATGCCCTCCACGTAATAGAGTTCGAACACTTCCCGCTCCGGCCGCGGCCAGGCCCGCATTTCATGCTGCAGCAGTGCCGACGCGTCTTCCCCCCTCACAATGTCTTCCAGCGGATCATGTTCCTGCTCGCCAACTTGCCCCTCAGTTCCCGCTACCTGTTCGCTGAGTTGGCCACGATTACCCTGCCCTCTTTGAGAATTATCACCATTCATATTAAAACCTACTCTCTGATGTACAAAATGAAAAATATATCTGCGTGACCAACCCACTGACTTTCTCAGTTTGGCGTCTCAAGCGCGCACAATGTTCACCACAACACCGGCAACCGAAACACTCCACACCGCGACGTTTCATAAAATCCAGGCTTTCCTACCTCCTCCACTCCATATTTAATCTGGCCATGGCCACAACCGCCTGGCGCCTTTATTTCATTGCTCTCTTTTTCGCCGCCCGATTTGCCTCCGCCGCTGATTCCAATCCTGCGCATGTGGATGCTGTTTCGGCAAAACCCATTCCCTGGCCCGGTGGCATCATCCCATATGATATTTCGAAACTCAGCGAAGCCCAGCAGGTAACCGCCAAAGCCGCCATGAACCGATGGATGGACACCGGCGCACGCATCACTTTCATCCCGCATACCACTGAAACTGAATACGTCAATTTCACCGGCCAAACCAACTCTGGAAACAACACGAGCCTGGTTGGTTTTCAAAAAGGCGCTCGTGCCGACATCAACATCACCTCCTTCTGGTGGCGTCAGGGCGATTGGATGCCCGCGCACGAGCTCGGCCATGTCCTCGGCTTCTTCCACGAACATGCCCGCTGGGACCGCGACAGCCATGTCACCATCCATTACGAGAACATCAAGGAAGGCCGTCAATCAGACTACGATTGGATTCCCAAAACCAACTGGATTGTCAGCACCACCGCCTACGATTATCGCTCCATCATGCATTACCGGACCTGTTGGACCTCCAAATGCGAATCCGAATGCAAGGATGGGGACGGCAGTAGTCCTTGCGTTGTGATTGCTCCCTTAGGCAAGGAATACGACAAAGTAATCGGTCAATGGGGCGACAACGGCATCAGCGCCACCGATGCTGAAAAGGCACGGCTGGCTTACGGCACCAAACCTTCAGCCGACTCCAAACTCACCAAGCAGGACAAGTGATCTGGAATTGCCTTACCGTTCTCCCGTCGGGGACGCCGGATTGCACCACAGTGGCCCTGGCTTTTCATTCAGCGCCGCATTGAACGTCTCAAACTTCAAGAACAGCACCTGACCGCTCATACCAAGAATTACACCGCCTTTGATGTGTGAGCGACCGAGCCCACACCCTTTGTCGGGTTCATTGCCGGCGTCATTATACGCTCCGTAAGTACCGTTAACTTGATAATAAAGCTGCTCATCTGGCTCCCACATTAGAAAAGCATCCTGTCGAAGTGATGCCAGTTTGTAAGTGCTCGGGCTGAGACTTCCCCATCCGCACACCACTCCCGCCATCGTGTAGGTCGATAGCTTGTCCGCACGTTGAGCATAAGCCGCGGTGTTAGTTTTATCCGTTGGGCATTTGTAAACATTGATGTTGTTGATAAATGGCCAAAGCAATCCGTCCTGGTACGCCAGCACGGGACTTAGCACAGGAATGGTTGGAGGCAGTCCTCCCATCGGCTTATAGAGCCATCCCTGATATACACCGCCCCAGTTTGGATAGGGCAGATAATCCCGGTTATCGTTGGCATACATCTGCACCGCCAACCCCAATTGCTTATTGTTATTGATACAGGCGGTGCGTTGCGCCTTTTCCTTGGCCTTCGCCAAAGCTGGCAGAAGCAAGCCGGCCAGAATTGCGATGATGGCAATGACCACCAATAACTCAATCAGCGTGAATCCGCCACGTGCCCGTTTGGAATGTATCGGTTTCATGATTATCCGGCTTTCGCAGTTACACTACTGACTCACCCGGTAAAACTTCTTCGCTGCCGTTGGCATCACCCTGTAATAAGGCGCTGCTGCGCCCACCACCGATGTCCACGGACCGGCCAGATCATTCGCTTCCAGCAATGTCCCCGCCTGCCAAATGATTTCCATCTGTCCCGCAGCGCCCGCCACCTGCATGACCACCGGCCCGTAGGTATCAAAACTGCGCGAATATTTCTTTCCTACCAGGTAAATGCTTTGGGCCTCATACGGCGTTAACACTCGATTCCACACACCGATGTCATCCACATCCGCAGCACCCGACGAAAATGGTGGTACATAAGCGCCGGTGGAATCCTGTCCAATGTTTGTGGGTTGACCATTTGCGTTCACGTCACCGGCAGCGACGATCGAATGCGTATCGACACTCACCCCGTCAAGGTAGGTAATCCCGTTTCCAACACGGTCGAATGTGTGCAACACATGATGCCAGTTGCCATCACTAATTGAACCTGCGGCTCCGATCACTGGAATGCCGGTAAACGCATTCGCAAGACTATAGGACCACGCGCCATTCGTCGTTGGCGCAAAGCAGTATCCCCAGGTATTGAACCCACCATACACATTTCCAAGCACCGGAATATTGTTTGGCGTGCCCGTCAATCGTATCCAATAAGCCACGGAGAAGTTCACGTCAGCGCCAAACTGGAGTTCTGCTGGCACTCCCAGATTCACATAATTATAAGCACCAGCACCAGTATCAGTGGAATAATGCAATGCCTGCGCTCCGACCTTGCCCGTCACAAACGTAGGGCTGCCGACCGCTGCACCGTTATTGTTGCGGCCCGAAGTGTCCTGATAACTCCCATCAAAACCCAGGTGCAACACCAAACCGTTGGTCACATTGGCAAACTGCGGCGGAGGCATGACCGACAATCTGACGGCCGTGCTTGTCACCGATCCCAGGCTGTTGGCCACCGTGAGACTGTAGCTCCCATTGTCAGCGTATTGTGCATTGGCGATGGTGAGGGTAGGATTGGCGGCGCCTGGAATGTTCACCCCATCTTTCTGCCATTGATAAATCAGCCTGGGACTGCCGCCTGCCGTCGCACTTAAAGTAGCATTCTGCCCGGCAAGGATGGTCTGCGGGGTCGGTTGTTGCGTGAAGAACGGCTGCGTGGTGGTACCATATTCTCCCAATCCAAAGTGATTCGCCACCCTGTCAGCCGATAGCACCGTGTTGTAATACGCCACTTCATCAATATCTCCCGGAAAGTACAAATCTCCTGGTCCTTCGGTCGCGCCGGCTCCTATCCGGAAGGGACGGGCAGTGTTGAGATTGAAAGGAACCTGTGCCGAACCAACTACCTGTCCATTCACATAGAATGTCTTCGTGGTGCCGTCAAATGTCCCGACAATATGCGCCCATTCTCCCTCAACCACTGCCGGACCGGTGATGTTCTGCCATGGATTGCCTCCCGGACCGGTCCAAAATTGCCAATGATCGTCAGTCCCGGCATAGAAGATGTAACCCCGGCCACCCGTGTCACGTGAGGTCAACGGCGAGCGATAAGTGCCCGATCCACCATTGATACGCGCCCAGAATTCAATGCTGAACACGCCCTGGTTCAAGTCGGCTGAAAAAGGCACATCGATCTTGCTTCCCCCAAAGGTTGCCGCCGTATCCGAACTGCCGTTTACAGCGCCTGGCACTCCAAAACCAACCCCGGCGTCAGCCGTACCATTGTGGCCTCCTGCCCAATCGGAGACTGTCGGTCCGCTGGCTTCATCCAGTCTCCAGAACGCCACCGGATGATCTTGCAAGACCGCGGCCGTATATCCCGAAGGAGCAATGACGGTAAGGATGGCTGCGGCACTGTTGGTCGAACCGGCTCCATTGTTCACTGCCACTGAAAACTGCGCTCCACTCCAGGCAAGTTGTACGTTGCTTAACACCAGGCTCGTGTTCGTTTGCCCCACCATGGCCACATTATTGGACTTCCATTGATAGTTTAACGGTGCCGTACCCGCTGCCTGCACGGAAAAATTCGCAGTGTTTCCAGAAAAGACGTTTACCGAGGCCGGCGCTTGCACAATATTAGGTTTGGAACCATTGCGCGCATCGTACAAGGATTTAATTTGCGTCGGTGAAAGGGCGCTTCCAAACACTGCCGCCTCGTCAATCTCGCCCGTAAACGGCTCTTCACCGCCATCGGGACTACCACCCAAATACAATGGCTCACCACCTGGAATGATATTGCTTAATGTATTGGTTTTTACCGGCGCACCGTTTAGGTAGATCACCATCGAGTGATTCAGATAGGAAGCTGCCAGATGATACCATTGGCCCACGTTCAAGCTCACCGGGGCGGTTACATCCAGAATGGCAAACGCCGTAAACCGGATCTCATTCGCATTGTTGAAACCAAATCCATACCCGCCAGGCGCAGTGTTGTTCAGATAGCGGCGGTTGGAAAATACCCGCTGAAAACCCGTCAATTTTTCCGGCCGTGCCCAAATCGAAAACGTAAACTCACTGTTGCCGGAAAAATCATACGGCGTGCCATTGGAAATAATCACACGGCTGCCGCTGCCATAAAGTTGCGCCGCACCATCATCATCCAGTCCAAGTGCACCGGGCGTGTAATGTTGGCCTGCAATGGAATACTGCCCATTGTTTCCTCCCCAATAATCGAAGGCAGTCGTTGTGGAATAATCCTCTCCCAACCGCCAGAATGAGATGGGATGTTGAGCCAACACTGCTGCCGTCGAACTTGCCGGGTCCGGGATGGCCACCTGTAGCACCGCCACAGAACTATTGGTGCCTCCGTATGCATTGACGACCTGCACTTGGTACTGACTGCCAGCGAACGAAGGCTGAATATTGCTCAGTACCAGTGAACCCGTTGTGGTTGTCGCAACCTGAACGCCGTTGGATAGCCAGTTAAAGGTAAACGGCACCGACCCGCTTACTTTAACTTCCAATTTCGGACTGCTCCCGGCATATACCGTGAGCGTTCCCGGCAAATCAGTCAGCAATACCGGTCCGCCCGGTGGCAACACCTGCACATAAGCTTGGGCACTCGCAACACTGCCCGCGCCATTCGAGGCGTTAAGTTGATAAATGCCGCTATCACTGTCGGAAAGATTGGCAAGATTCAGTGTATAACTCGTCTGGCCCCCCAGGTTGACGCCATCTTTCGTCCATTGATACTGGATTGGCACACCACCGAAGGCAATTCCCCCCAGGGTGATGGAGCCGCCGGTCTGGTTGGTCGCGTTCTGGGGATCCTGCACAAAATAAGGAGCTGTCACTGTTGTGGGTGGAACCGAGAAGGCTGCCGCAAAATGGTTGGAAATGGACGCTTGGGACAACGGTCCTCCATAGATGGCTACCTCATCCACCGAACCGTTCAGGAAAAAGTTACCTCGTGCATTTTCGGATTCACTGGCGCCGATTCTGAAGGGATTTGCAAAATTGGGAACATAAGGCACCACCACCTTTTGATAGCCAACCAATTCATTGTTCAAATAAACAAAAATGGAGTTGCCATCATAAACTCCCACCACATGAAACCAGGTGTTCAGCGGGAAGGTATTGGTCGAGGATACTACATTCCAACCCGCTTCCCGACCGGTCCAAAATTCCAACTTTCCGTTGTTTCGCGCGTAAAGAATGTAGCCGCGTTCAGTACCCGTGCCCGTGGTGTTACGAGTTGATACCAAAGCCTGATAATCACGATACAGAGCCGGCACGTACGCCCAACATTCAATTGCAAAAGTCGATGGGTTCAACGCGGCAGCATACGGAACATCTATCTTGGCGCCGAATGGAGCGGTCGTGGCATTACTAAAAGTGATGGCCGGGCTCCCGTCACTCAATGCGCCAACTGAGCCTGGATACACTGTCGTCGGCGATCCCATGAAAACCCCATTAGCCGTACTGCCCGCCGTGCCCAGGTTTGCGGCCACTACCGA
>NZ_ABOX02000077.1 GCF_000172555.1 Pedosphaera parvula Ellin514 | reverse complement strand
CACTGGTACACTTCGGGCAACGGTCACCATTTTGCTGTTTGTCATGACATGGAAGGCTACTACGCCGCCACCATCTCTTATTTCCAGCAATCTGGCACCCAGGCCAGTATTCATTATTGTGTTAATGGACTTAAGGACAACTCCAGTGACTATCCCGCCGGGGAAATCACCCAAATGGTGCGTGAAGCCTATTATGCCTGGCACGTTCGCTGTTGGAATACCTGGATGTTCGGCACCGAGCATGAAGGTTTCGTGAGTAACCCTGCCTGGTACACCGACGCTATGTACAATGCCTCAGGCCTGCTCCAACGCCACTTGTGTGACACCTACGGGATTCCCAAGGACCGCCACCACATCATCGGTCACAACGAGTGGCAGAACTCATCCTGGAACACTTGGATGGCAGCTAACTATCCCAGCATTGATACCACTTGCAATACTCACACTGATCCTGGCCAATACTGGGATTGGAACAAGCTGATGGGCATTATCAACCCCGCAACCACCACAATTATAGTGGACAACGCCAACAGTGGCTTCAGTACCTCTGCCAACTGGACCACCGGCACTTCATCCACGGACAAATACGGTGCTGACTATCGCTGGCGTAATGTTGAGGCAGTGACCGACCAGGCCACGTTTAGCACCAGCTTGCCCAGCAGCGGCACATGGACAGTGTATGTCTGGTATCCGCAAGGCAGCAATCGCTCCACGGATACTCCCTATGTCATCTCCACTTCTGGCGGCACAAGCACCAAGATTGTGAATCAGCAGGTTAACGGTGGACAGTGGGTGAACGCAGGCGCTTACAGCATGAATTCTGGCGCCAATACCGTGAAGGTTTCCTGCTCGGCTACCACCGGTACCGTTGTCATTGCTGATGCCGTGAAATGGGTAAAATAAATCCCCCACACTGTTAATCAGTCATACCATTCAATCCGGGCAGCGAAGCTTGACTCGCTGTCCGGATTTATCTTTTGCAAGTGGGCATTTTGCTAAAATTGTACTCCGCCAAGACTCCGCCTCATTTCTAGACACTGTTTCCAAAATATGGCCTCGGGTAAAACCTCCTGTTTCATTTTGCTCAGAATCTCCCCCAAAAAAGTTGGCATGATTTATGGTAGGTAATCTCCTGTAACGAACTTGGTTGGACCAAATTATGCAAACAGTGCTAGTGATCGACGACTCTGATGATGTAAGGGGCGTAATCGTCAAGACCCTCGCTCATTTTGGATTCTCGACCTGCGAAGCAAAGGATGGCGCTTCCGGAATTCAGACTGCAGTTCGAGATCAGCCCGATCTGATCATATGTGATATCAGAATGCCTGGAATGGATGGCTTTCACACTCTTTCGGCCATTCGTGAGCATCCCGCAATTGCCACCATTCCTTTCATTTTCCTTAGCGCAGCAATTGATAAAAGTGACATGCGCCGGGGCATGGCCTCCGGGGCGGATGATTATTTGACCAAGCCATTTACACCCCATGAACTGATTGAGGCGGTCACGGCCCGCCTGGCGAAGCAGGCAGAATTGAAATGCGAGATTTATAAGCAGGCGGTAAAGCTTCGGGCCGATGTGGTTCATCTACTTTCCCAGGAAATTACCGGCCCGATTGACAGCATCCTGGATCTTACGACCACCATGATGAGGGAGCACAGCTTTCTTTCGCCTGAAAAGGTTTTTGTAAGCGCACGTCAGATTAATGACTCGCTCATCCGTTTGAACCAACTGGCCAGAAGCCTCGCCTAGCAGTTCTAGGTGCGGCAGAGTACCGGCGTCTTGTTAAAGGGGTTTTTCAGGGCGTCGGTACTTATCTTGCTGACTGGAATTTGGGTAGGGCGTGTTCGCAGGGTACCGCAGAAGGCATCCCTCTTTGTAGGTTGGGGCGATCATCCGTCTGCGCGCCGCAATGCGACCCTACCTTTCTCTGTCATCCGTATAGGATGGGGGGATCAGACCCCGCCTGCCCTTTTGATCACCTTCCCGCGAATCGCGTCCCAAAAAAGATACCAACCGAACAAAAAATTATATTTGGCGTAACGCGAGGCGAGCCTTTTTGGCTCTGAGAGTAATCGGAATACCCAGGTAAGCCCCAATCTTTGCATCCATATAGGAGCATCTGGTTTCATACCTGCATTGACATCAAATGCAAAACCGACCGTTAGAATCACCCCGCGTCTGATCAACTGCTTGTGCTTCCTGGTCCATGCCTGTTGCTTGGGAGTGCCAAAACCAACCCAGATGAAGTCGGGCGATAAACGTGCCAAATCTGCCATGACCATCTGCTCGGAGTTCCCATCCAATATTCCATCCAGGCCGCAACGACCATGGAAAGCGCCGACAAACTGAATGCCTGGATTCAACTTTTGGAATATTTCCTTTATCCGGGAACCACACTCCTCGGAACCACCCAACAGGTAATGAGTATATTGTTTCGGCACTTTGGAAAGAAATTCCCTCATGAAGGTTGGCCCATAAACCCGATCCTTCAACCCCGCCCCAGCCCGGTTTAAGCACCAGATGAGGGGCATCCCATCAGGTATGAAGTAGTCGTACTTACTGGTCTTTTCGAGAAAATCCGGTTCATGCCGGCGCATGGTTACAATCTGGGTGTTGGCAAATTCCATTGAAACACAACTGGGGCCGGACGCCCATTCCAGGCATTTAGCCCCCAGTTCCTCATAGGTCGTTGCGAGTAACGGTGTGCCCAACAGATTAAGTTCAGTCATGGAATTTACGTAAACGTAGCAACTGAAGGGGACTCGACCGGAAGCTTCGACTGCTCATTGTCCCGCAATTCATTCCGCACCAAAGTATGGAAGGTTAGGAAAAAACGCACGTATTTATTAGGCCTTCGAGCCATGATCCTTCCGGTCGTCAAAAATTTCTCCCGGGTTTACTATAAAGTTCTTCCCATGCTCACTCACGCACGTTACGTTAATTGTCAAAAGTCCTTTTCTTGAGGTTATTCGTTTGTCAGCTGTTGCAGATTTGTGCTGAATGAAATTGCTTGTCTTTGCCCACACGCCCCCGCCACATCACGGCCAGAGTTACATGGTTCAGCTCATGCTGGATGGTTTTGGCGGTGATCATCGACGACCTGGCGGCAGGGCTAGCCTCAAACCTGACCAGTACGGAGTCAAGTGCTACCACGTAAACGCGCAGGTGTCCAAGGAATTGGAGGACATTGGGGACTTCCGAATTGGCAAACTTTTTCTTTTGATTGGCTTTTGTTTCCAGGCTATCTGGTGCCACTTTCGTCATGGTGTGAATACCATGTATTACATACCTGCGCCAGGAAAGCGGTCCGCCCTCTACCGGGATTGGATTGTGATGTGGTTGTGCCGGCCATTCTTCAAGCAAATCATCCTGCATTGGCATGCCGCCGGAATGGGCAAATGGCTTGAGACTCATGTTCAGATGCGAGAGCGTGAGTTTACCTATGAACGGTTTAAAAATATAGACTTAAGCATTGTGCTGTCTGATTACAACCGGGCAGATGCGGAGAAACTGCTGCCGCAGAGCATACGTGTGGTCAGCAACGGGATTCCGGATCCCTGCCCTGAATTTCAGGAGCAAATTCTGCCTTTGCGCAGAGCCCGCTTTGCGGCCCGCAAAAAACTGGCTGCCGGCCTGGTGCTTTCGCCTGATGAGTTGAAGGATGCGGGACATGCGCCGCAGATTTTTAATGTGTTCTATCTCGCGCACTGCACCCATGAGAAGGGGCTTTTTGATGCCATTCAGGGAGTTCTTCTGGCCAACCGCCAACTGATCAGAGACGGGGCTCCTTTCACCATGGAGCTTACCGTTGCGGGCTCCTTCCCTGAAGAATCGGAAAAGGAAGAGTTTGACCTTATTCTTAGCTCACCCGAAGGCAGTCAAGCCATCCGTTACCTCGGCTTCCTGGCAGGTTCAGAGAAAAAGAAAGCATTGCGCGAAGCCGACCTCTTCTGTTTCCCGACCTACTATCGCAACGAAAACCAACCGGTAAACCTTATCGAAGCGATGGCGTTCGGATTGCCCATTCTGACCACACACTGGCGCTCCATTCCCGAGCTCCTGCCGAGTGATTATCGCTGTTTGGTGGATATCCATTCGCCCAGGCAGATCGCTGATGCCCTGTTGACCTGCCTGGTCGGAGAGCAACCGGAGTTCTTCCGGGAACTGTTTCTCAGCAATTTTACCTTGGAGCAGTATCTTTCCGGCCTCGCTGAAGCCTTTCATAGTCTTGAGCTGAAAGATTGTGCCAGCAGCACCCCGGCATTGGTTCCTTCCATAAAAACCACCACCCGTCCGCAGTAATACCTGTGAATTTTTCGATAGTCACTCCCAGTTTTCGCAATTCCAAATGGCTCAAGCTTTGCATTGCCTCGGTAACCGACCAGAAAGGTGTTACCTTTGAGCACATCGTGCAAGACTCGTGCTCTGATGATGGCACTCAGGACTGGCTGCCATACGATTCCCGTGTGAAGGCTTTTATCGAAAAGGATAAGGGCATGTATGACGCCGTGAACCGCGGGTTCCGGCGCGCGCAGGGTGATATTGTTTGTTATCTGAATTGCGACGAACAATTCCTGCCTGGCGCACTTAAATCAGTGCACGATTTTTTTAAACAGCACCCCGGAACAGACGCTGTTTTTGCGCATACCCTGGTGGTGGATTCTGAGGGCAATTATCTTTGCCATCGCCCATCGCTGCTGCCTCGCACCCATCACATTTGGGTGCGATTCCCCAATCTCACCTGCGCCATTTTCCTGAAGCGTTCCTGCCTTGAAAAGTTGAACCTGTATTTCGACACGCAATGGCGTGATCTGGGCGATGTCTACTGGGTCATGGAGATGATCAATCGCGGTGTCCGGCGATCAGTGCTGAACCAATTTACTTCCGTGTTTTATGACACGGGTGAAAACATGAATCTCAAGCCCAATGCGGTGAGGGAAAAACAAATCAAGGCGCAACAGACACCGGGATGGATTAAGCGAAGCTGGTCTTTGTTTGTTCTACTCCATCGATTGCGCATGATCAAGAGCGGCGCTTACTCCCAAAAACCTTTCGATTTTTCGCTTTATACACCGGCCTCGCCAAGCCACCGGGTGCAACACCATGTTGAAAAACCTACTGCTGTTTGGAAAGGCCGGATTTAAGTGACCTCAAAACGCCTTCCGGCTCACAGCATCGGGGTTATTTCTGGAGTTTCTTTTTAAGATGATCGGCCAGCCTGACCGCCAGGGCGACCATTGTTAATGTAGGATTGGCATGGCCGCTGGTTGGAAATACTGAGCAGCCCGCGACAAACAAATTGTCCACCCCATGTACCTGGCAATTGGGATCGACCACTCCCTGCTGAGGATCGGCCGACATTCGCGTGGTTCCAATCTGATGAGCGGAGGAGTTGAATTCGCCAATCTCGTGCTTCACGTCGTCCAGTAAGACTGACTGCTCGTAAATTAACTCACCGGTTTTGGTGGCCTCGAATTGATTGCGGATAAGTTGATGTGTTCGCAAAACCGTCTGCACATCCATATCTGTGAAATGGATCTTCACCAGAAGTCTAGGCATGCCAAAGAAGTCCTTTTCGGAATGCAATACAACTCGACTGTCCGGATTAGGCGCGTGCTCGGCTTGATAAAACAAATAGTAGTAATTGTTCCTTTGTGAAGGGAGCACAAACGGAAGCCTTCGCTTTGCAAAATAGCGGCTTTTGATGATGCCCATCACCTGCGGCACCAAACCCGGCGCATCAGCCATCACAATCTTTAAGTGGGCCAGAATATCAGCACGACGCTCCTTGAAAATGGCAGCGGCCTTGCCAGGACTATTGCGCTTGAACGTGCTTAAGAAGAACTTGGCCAGATAAGCAGCTGAAAATAATGCATTGCGATGCACCGCATGGCTTAGAGGCGGCCGAAAAAAGAATGCGATTGCATTGAGCATCTGATTCTTCTTTTGCGCTTCGGGTGTAATCCAGAACCGTCGGCGACAATAAACCCCTTCCCCATCCTTCTCGAAATTATAAATGAACCCTTTGGTATTGTCCTTCAGCTTTGCCGTGGCGACGGCGCCAAAAAGATGCGCCATGTAGTAACGTCCCAGGTTATCGGTATGATTTCCAATACCGGATTTCATGACGTCATTCGAAGCCAATAGGAGCCGAGCTGTTTCCAATCCGCCACAGGCGATCACAAAGAACCGGGCTTTGATGAAAAACTTATTCTTCTGAAACGAAGCGACTTCGATCTGTTCAACTCTTGTGCCATTTGGATCAAGTTGAACCTGAAGACAATTGGCATTCAGAAAAACGGTTATATTGCCGCCTGCCTCCAAATCGCGTGCATATCGTTTTCCGAAATGTGTTGGCGGCCCCCAGCGTTCGAGCCGGTTTGAAACCACATCCGGTCCGTCAAAGCCCGCTATCATTTCGCGCTGCTTCCCAGGGAATGCTTCCTCAGCCCTGAATTTATACTCACCAGCTTCGCAAAGTTGATTTGCCCGGGCAAAATAAGGCTCCAATTGTGCCTTGGTGATGGGCCAACCGCTGTGGGGCACCCAATCCCGCTTTTCAAAATCAATCGCATCGAATGGAATGCATCGTCCACCCCACGCGGCAGTCGCCCCGCCCCATTGCCGCCTCCGGTTTTCCTCCAGCGGTTCGTGGCTCAATTCAGGTTCGACAAAGCCACGATAAAGATCACGTGCCTGGGCAGTCTCCTTCTTATCGCCCGCCTCTACCAAAATCACTTTATGGGAAGATCCGGCTAATTCCCTGGCGATGGAAATACCGGCCGGTCCACCCCCTACAATGCAAAGGTCGCATTCAAGGATTTTTCCGGCGGGAACCTCTCTCGCATCGTGAATCATATTTGAGGTAAGGGAGCTGACGCCTGAATCAGATTGAGTTCTTCAGCCGAGTAGCTCACTTCTGAAAGAGCGTCAGCGACGTTTTGCTTCAAGTGTTCCTGCTTGGTCGTGCCGCTGAGAACCGAAACCAGTCCCGGCTGCATGAGAGCGTATTGAATTAAAAGGTGGTTTAGTGAAATTCCCTTTTGTTTGGCCAGAATTTCGAGCCTGTCTTTGGAGGCCGAGACTTGCCGCGCCTCATCCTCATTGGGCGCCTGGGAACCAACCAGTTTGCCAGATAGAAAAACCTGATTGGCCACGATGCCGACCTTCGAAGCTGCCAATTTTTTCAACGCTCCTTCGCTTCCCATTTGAAGCGGATTTACCGGTGTCTGCACCACGGACAGACCGGCGAGGCTCGCCGCTTTTCCCAATACAACAGGGTCATTGGATGAGACGCCAAAGTGACGAATCTTCCCCTGCTGTTTCAACTGGCGCAGCAGGTCGAAAAGCTGGGCATCGGACATCACTTGGAGAGGTGGAGTATGCAGAAGAAAGATGTCGATGTAATCGGTTTGCAAGCGTTGCAAACTTGAGTCCACGGCCCGCTGAATGTATGCCGCTGTGAAATCCTGTCGTGAGACATTGGTTCGAACACTGCCGGCCAGGCTGCGACCGCCTTTAAACATCTTCAGAACTTTTTTGGCCAGAGGTTTAAGCAACCGCAAACCTCCCGCAACGCTGGAGAAGGAATAACCGGCCTTCGTGGTTATGATGAACTGGCTGCGCTTCCCCTGCAGGGCCTGGCCGATGATCTTCTCACATTCACCCTGGGCATAGCTGTCCGCGGTATCGATTAAATTGATTCCCAAATCCTCGGCCACGCCAAATAAATTTACGGCTGCAGTTCTGGAAACACCTCCGGAAACCGAGGCGAGCCGGCCAGTTCCCAATCCAATGATGGAGCAGTCAATCTCGGTTTGGCCGATGCGCCTAAATTTCATCGAAAATCATCGTCGGATAGAGTTCCCACCAGGTCAAGCATGCTGTTTCTATGACGCCTTTCAACTGGGGAGAACGTATTACTTCCTGGTCAGTTTGCGCATGATCCGGTGCCGGGTTTTCCGCATCATCTCATATTCAGACAAACAGAAGATGCGGTTGAGCTCAAACTTTGCCGTGGCTGAGGTATTCACGCCGAATTCGGTAGTGCAGGCGGTTACATAACCTGCCTCCCCAACCAGATCGCGAATCATCGGGTTCCACTTCCCATGTGGATAGCAAAAATGGCGAATAGGAATTCCAAAAGTATCCTCCAGCTTCTTTTTGCTGCCAAAAATTTGCTCCCTGGCTTCCACCTGGTTAAGCTTGGACAAGTTGCGATGAGTCGAACTGTGGGAGCCAATCTCCTGCCCGGCTGCCAGCCACTCCCGGATTTGAGAAACATCCATCAGCGCCTCCGCTATGTCTCCATGCTTCACATCCCATTCGTTACGTGTGCCGATTAAATCCGCCACGATAAACTGGATGGCTCGGAACTTATGTTGAAGCAGGATTTTTAGCCCATTATCCAACACATTTAGATACCCATCGTCGAAGGTGATAACCACCTTTTTCCCTCTGTTGTTTCGGTTTTGAGCAACCTCGTCGAGTGTGCCTGAGGTGAAACCCGCTTCAGCGAGAGTTTCCAATTGTTGGGAAAAACGGGAGGGCGTTACGTAAAGAAAAGGATCTTTCACCCCGACCGAGGGCGCGGCGATACTATGATACGTAAAAACAGGCAATCCACGCTCAAAAAGGCGGCGTTGCGCGAAGCCCAGGAAAAGTTCAGAGCAAAAGAGATCCAGCACAATTTAACTATAGACCATATTAGCCTTGCATTTGCCCTCTGATTTCATTCTATTTCCGATGCCTTGAGTGGCCCCGGATAACGGCCATATGGCAATGCAGTATCCGTTTCTATTTCAGAATGACCTGCGATTCCAGAGAATTCTTTCGACTGTTCTTTCGCGAACTGGAGCAGCGATCCATTCCCTACGTCATTCTCCACTCGTATCAGGAATTGCCGGATAATATCTCATCGGATATCGACTATGCAGTTCCCACGTCCGATTTGCCGAAACTTAGAGGCATCCAGTCAGAATTGGCCCGCAAAAACGGCTGGGCGCTCGCTCAAACACTTCAGCACGGTGTCTTCGCATTTTACGCAGTGCTGGTAAATCTGGAAAATCCGCACGAATCCCTGAAGCTTGATGCCTGTTCCAACTACGCCCGGGCGAGACGCTTTTTGGTGTCCGAAGAGATATTGCTCGGAAACCGGCTCCCTTATCGTGGATTTTATATTCCGGCCCCTGCGGCCGAGTTTATTTATGTCCTGGCCAAGGTATTTGATGCCAAAAATAAATCGCCGGCCAAATACCTCCCTCGCCTGAAGGAATTATGGGAGCAAGACCCGGACAATGCGCAGCGTTATTTCACCCAGGTCTTTGGAGAAACCGGCAGGAGTCTGAAGGAATGGTTTAATCATCCACCTGACGATTGGCGTCCCCTGGGCAAGGTCATGCTCTCAAGAAACAGTTTTGGCCCCAGGCTGAAGCTGCAAGAAAGCGTGCGTGTGGTGAAGCGAGTATTTCAACCAACCGGCATATGCCTGGCCGTGCTGGGTTCGGATGGCTCCGGTAAATCAACTTTGCTGGCCAACCTGGAGCAACTGCTGCAGCCTTGCTTCCGCCATCAACAAACCTTCCATTTCCGCCCGGCAGTATTTCAGAAAAAGAAACAGGGTGTGATAACCGATCCGCACGGAAAGCCGCCTCGCGGCCTGTTGACGAGCTGGCTGAAGGTATTTTATTATTTCGCAGACCACTGGGCAGGCTGGTTCCTAAAGGTCATTCCGGGAAAGATTCGCAGTACACTCATTATCTTCGACCGCAGCTTTGATGATTTGTTGGTCGATCAAAAACGTTATCGATTGAGAGGCACTTCAGGTTTGGTTGCCGTGCTGCGTCACCTGCTTCCCAAGGCAGATCGTGTCTTTGTCCTTTCCGCTCCGGCACGGGTGATTCATCAGCGCAAACCCGAATTGCCGTTGGAGGAACTTGAGAAACAGCAATCCACACTACAGCAACTCGCTGCCAATGAATCGCGATATGCCTTGGTTTCCGCCGAGCAAACCCCGGAACAAGTAGCGAATGCTGTTTGCCGCGAAGTGCTGCTTTGCTTGGCCGCACGCGAGGAGAGGCGCAGTTAGTAGGAATTAAGATGGCTGCCTCCCCTCCTATTTCCTGGGCAGAGCTCTTCCAAGCGAAAGGTCAAGCTGACTGCCATCTTCAGTTCCGGACAGTCAAGAAGGCGGGACAGCCTTTTTTGCTCCTTCCCGATTCTCGGTTGCTCGCCGCACGATCGCTTTCGCTTTATCCTGCTCAAACCTCCAAGGCTCGACTGGCAAGGAAAGCTCTTTCCGTAGCGTTGAAGTTGGGAATGCCACTGCCTTTGGAGAAAGTAACCCTCGCTATTGTTACAGGCGACCCTTTCGCTTCTTTCTTGAAGGAATTGGTCGGAGGGAAACCTGGCAGGTTCCCATCATTTGCCCTGCTGGCCGGAAATCCAAATGTAGAGGGCAGACGCTTTATCTTGCTTCTGTTCGACGAACGCGACCAACCTGCTGTCGTTGTGAAAGCCGGAATAGGTGAATCGGCTAGCCGGCTCATAAGGAAAGAGAGCGCGTTTCTGCAATCAGCACCACCCAGCATCGGTGGCTTGCCCGAATTCCTGCGTACATTGAGCTCTGTCAAAGTGGAAGCCTTGGCACTCCGATATATCGAGGGCGATTCACCTCAAGGCGAAGTGGGTGATGGAATCGGAAATATCCTGGCGAATTGGATTGACCGTCAGAAGCGCGTGGGAATCGAAGATGTTCCGGCCTGGCAGAATCTAAAAGAAAGGACCTCCTCCAATCCGCTATTGGCACGCCTCACCGGCGAATTCGCAAACCTGAACTTTCATCCTGCCATCTTCCACGGAGACTTTGCACCGTGGAATATCAAGGTGTCTTCCAAGGATGGCACCTGGACGGTGCTGGATTGGGAACGCGGCGAAAAGATCGGCTTTCCCACCTGGGATTGGCTGCATTATGTCATTCAAACCGGAATTTTGGTGGATAAGCTCGCTACTGAAAAACTGGTCGAACGTCTACAGACACTTTTTGGTGCTCGAGAATTCCAGAATTATCTGAAGCTTTCCGGGCTCGAAGGAGCGGAGAAGTATCTCGCGATTGCCTACCTGTTATATAGCGTGGAAGTGCTTCAGCAAACCGAAGGGCGACAACGTGCCACTGAGCTTCTTGCCAGACTCGCTCACAATTGGATCGCCCGGGAATAATGGCGGCTCACCGCTTGGTATGGCCGCTCAGGACCAGCACTGTTTTTTTCAACAGGTTCTTCAACCATTCCTGTCCATAAATAAACACCACAATCCGGTTCTTGAAATAACGAGTCAGGGCGGTTCCGGATTTTTGGAAATGCCAGTGGCGATGTGTTCGCTTGCAGTCATAGCCATAATCGCGAAACAGGTTAAAAACATCCGCGGGCTTTTTCTTTAAAGGTTCATCACCCCAGGGATGCACCTCCACGAGAAAACGGCTTTTGCCTCGCTTAAGAATTTCGCGTGCTCCCAACAAAACCCGGTATTCTGCCCCCTCCACGTCAATTTTAATCAGGTCAGGATCTTGATTCTGGAACAGATCATCCAGCGTGGTGACATCCACCTCAGTTTTGTTCCAATTCAGGGAATTACTCAGTTCCTTGTCCGGAACATGGTGTTTGAATAAGGCCCCGCTAATGCAGGCATCCGTCAGAAAAAAATCCATCTTTCCGGGTTTGTCGGCTGCTGCGGCATGCACCACCCTGAATTTGTTGCCGGTAGCCTTCTCCCATTCCTCAGTTAGCTCCTTCAGGCGTCGCACCCGCACCGGATCAGCCTCTATGCAGGTGATCTGTCCATCGGTTATCACCTTGCTGGCATAATAACTGTAAGGCCCCAGGCTTGCGCCTACATCAACGAACACCTTTACTCCTGTCAGCAGGCCGGGAAGCAGCTCAATCTCCTTGCGTTCATGCATGTTCGGACCAAAATATTGGTCCTCCAACATTTTATAAAGTTCGGCAGCTTCCATAATTCAACAGACTATCGTGAAATCGTATTAAATTAGAGAATGAGCACGCAACGTTAATCGTTATTAAAGCTGCTGGAATTTAGACTTACAACACTTTGGAAACCAGCCAGGAAGTGGTTACCAGAAGATCTTCTCATTTCTTTCCAATGCCACAGGACCGGACTTGCAATAAGGTATTATTTTATCCAGCATTATTTAAGTTACATGTCAAAAAAGTTAAAGGTTCTGATTTCTGCATACGCTTGTGAGCCAAACAAAGGGTCTGAACCTGAAGTGGGCTGGCAATGGGCCTTGCAGATGGCCAGATTCCACGACGTAACGGTAATCACGAGAGAGAATAATAGGTTTGCGATCGAGCAGGAATTAGCGAACCTGCGAGGAAAGCAGTCCCTGCCTTCTTTCATATACCACGACGAAAAGCCGATCCTTCTGCATCTGAAGCAACGATTCAAAGCCGTCCGAATGTATTATATCCTCTGGCAGCAATCGGTTTGGGAAATAATCGCCCGGTTAACGGAGGAACAAACGTTTGACTTGATCCACCATGTCACCTTTGCGGGATTCCGCTATCGCACTGCGATTTGGGAGCATGGCGTGCCGAGTGTGTGGGGCCCTATCGGCGGCATTGAATCCATTCCATTCTCCCTACTACCCTGGACACATCCCAAGTCGTTGATTGCTGAAATCATTCGCAACGTCAACAATTTCATCCAGGCAGCTCCAATCCATGTATTGCCGCGCAGGGCGATGGCGACCACCACCACCCTCGTTTCCACACATGAGATGAAACGAACCTTTTTCAATCTGGGCTTCGAAACCACCCTCATGCCTACGATCGGGCTGCACGTTTCCAAAACCCCCTTTTTACCACGGAAGGCAATCGAAGGTCCGCTCAAGATTCTGTTCGTTGGCAACGTCATCACATTGAAGGGCATTGACCTTGCCATTCATGCTCTGCATCAATCGGGAATCGATGCAACTTTTACGCTGGTGGGAGATGGAAATTACCTGGAAGCGGCAAAAAAGCTGGTCAGACGGCTCGGCATGGAAAAGAGAGTTGAGTTTCGAGGCAGGATGCCGCGAAGAGAAGTGCTTGCAATGTATTCCCATTACGACTTATTCCTCTTTCCCAGCCTGCATGATACAGGAGGATACGCTGTAATCGAAGCCATGTCGCACGGGGTTCCCGTAATCTGCCTTGATTGCGGAGGGCCTAGGGTATCGGTGAAAAAAGGTGCCGGCATCCAGGTCTCACTCGGCTCCCGGAAAGAAGTAATTCAGGGCCTTGCCAGTGCACTGCAACGATACGATCGCAATCGCGACATGTTGATCGAGCACGGCCGGGCCGCTCGCGAAGTGGTGCTTTCGGATTACGACTGGGATAAGAAAGGTGAGCAACTCAATTCCATTTACCAGAAGACCGCCAATGCGAAAATTCCGGCGGCAGCTCCGCCAAACAAATCACTTCGAAAACGGGTTAATTCCCCCTCCGGGAAGCTAAACAAGGTTCTTCGGAGGATGTTCCCAATCAAAGGACTGGCAGTCTCCGCCGTGATATTTTTAATCATCGGAACTTTGGGTTTCCTGAGCGTTGAACAACTCAAAAGCAAGGCACAACTCATTGTTAAAGATACGCTTCCCGGTCTCTCCAATGCCGGCGCTGCTGATTCAAACCTGGCCGAAGCATTCAATCGCACCTTGCTGGTCGTGATGTCCGAAGACACAGCAGAGCAGGCGAGGTATCGCGACGAAATGGAGGAATTCAGCCAAAAAGCGGATGAATATTTGCAGGCCTATCAGAGCTCCATCTACTCCGCCGACGACCGAATGAATTATAATAACCTGGTGGAGGTGCGCAAAGTTTACCGTGAACTTCGCGGTAAAACGCTTCAGTTAGTGGACCAGCAAAAGCATAAGGAAGCCTTGGCTCTATGTAAAACCTCCCTGATGCCAGCCTATCGCGACTACAAGCGGGCTGGAGAAAAGCTCCTGGAATACAACACCATTCAAGGAAAGTCTCGCGGTGAAACCATCATGAGAATCTGCACGGTCACGCAATACTTTGTGGCCGTGATTGGGATCGCACTATTTCTGGCCGGCTTTATCATCGGCATGTTTAAGTAGCCTCATGTGTGGGCGCTAGTGGCGAATCATCGGCAAATTTTTGCACGAACTTTTGCACTCGTGGCCAGACCTCGTCGCAGGTCACGTCCTGCAGGCAAAAGGGTGTGGGAAAGCGACAAGAATCGGAGCAAGGTTTATAAGGACAGGCCTTTCCAGGGGACCATTCCGCGGCGGGATGAAGTGGGACAAACCATTCGGGAACCTGCGGGCCGAAGAAGGTAAAAGTTGGAATTCCACAAAACGCGGCGAGATGCCCTGGCCCGGAATCATTGCCTAGAAATGCAGCAGAACCCTCCATCAAATGCAAAAGATCGGTGATAGTCTGTGGCGTTTCAACATGTTTCTCGCCCGCGTTTAACCACCATTCCCGCTGTTCGGGATTGCATACCACCTTTACACTGTAATGGTGCTCCCGCAGTCGTTGGACCAGATTCCTGTATTGCTGCAACGGCCAGACACGCACCGGTTGACCAGCTCCGGTGTGCACAAAAATAACACGCCCCTTCTGAATCTGTTTCAATTGGATGCGATTCCTGGGCTCGAGATCCACACCCAAACCCTGTGCCATGGCACGCCAGTATTCATATCGATGTTCCGCGTGATTGGGTGATGTCAGCGCATTGGTCAAAAAAATCCGGCTGCCCGTCCGCGGAAAACCCAACCGCATCTTCGCACCAGTCAACCAGAGCAATAAATGATCCCTCGGATCCCACCGCGCTGAAAGGGCCACATCAAAATGCGTTCGATGAAGCTGCCTTACAATTGAAAACAGTGTCCGCCAGGGCCATGATAGAATGCGGTACTTGCCTTTGAATGCTGTCCATGGCGCATTAAATGGAGCGATCATTACCAAAGGCATAAAGTGCTGCTGCAAATCGATGGCATAAGACTTGGATAACAAGGTTACATCATATTTTTCCGAGATTTTGCGCAAAAATGGGGTTGCTATGGCCAGATCACCCACGCCCCATAATTCGATCACAAGAAGCTTTGGCTTTTTCATCGCTTGCGAGCAATTACATAGGCCGACCATCCCAACCAGTGGACCCTGGCAGTATATTTTTGCCGGCTGGGGGGAAGAAACTGATACACCAGATGCGAGGCAGCAAACAACCAGTTGCGGGAGGTTCCAGACTTCAAAATCTCAAAGCCTTCTTCCCTGAGTAAGCGGGCCACCGCACCGATGGCCACTGGTTTTATATGAGTCGGGTCATCGTAAAAATTGAGTGTGAACGTCCCTGCCCCGGACCCTTTGGGACTAGCCAGGGCAACCGTTTTCGGATGCGGTGTTTCGATATAAAATTCCCCGCCTTTCTCCAATAACCGTTTTGCCTCTTTCATTAAAAGGGTTAGATCATGCAAATGTTCCACTAAATGCATGCAGGTGATAGCCCTGATGGATGCATCTGTCCAAGGTAATGAATGGCGTTGTAAATCCCCTCGATGAAACTGGCACTTGGCCGGATAGTTTTCGGGCAGGCCTTCAAGATCGGTCGCGAACAATTGAAGGTCCGGTCGTAACTCGGCTATATGTTGAAGCGTCTCCCCATCCGAAGATCCCAGATCCAGCAGAGATGCTCCATGAGGCGCACGAGCCACAAATCCCGCTCGAGTATCCAACCATGGTGCGTTTCGTAGTCGAGCCCAATTCATAGAATCATTTTTGGTTCCATTTGGCCACAGTGGCTTGAAGCGCTAAAAAATGTGTAATCCCACCTAGCGTATGGCGCACAGTCTAGGCGCGATGACGCCTGGTGTAAAGGGTGTCTGGATACCATCTGTGATCCTTTGATTGGCTTTCGTCGAATTAATCAGGTTCGCCACTGAAACCTGGGTTGAGTCACTGGATGAACTACACGCTGAACCGGGCTCAAGGAGGTGTACAACGAATAGGAGAAGCTTTCCTGAGAATAAACACCACCAAGGAATCTTCGAAGCCGATGAAGCAGGATTATCGCCGGCTTCGCCTTTCGTACCCAAAAGGGCGCGGAGTTGAATAGCTCGACTGCTTCCCGTCGGGCATTCGGTCGCGCACTCATATTGGCTCCGGTCATGGTAAAGATAGAAGTAAATTGGGGAATAACCGCCATGGGAGTTCCACGTCTCAACAAGCGCAGCATCCACTCACCGTCTCCGACATCTCGCAGACTCGGGTTAAAGTACAGCCCGTATTCCGAAATAAGCTTCCGCCGGAAAAACGTTGCACAAGTAAAGGTCGGCAGATGGGAAACCCAGGTGTGGTATTTCATGGGGGTCTGAACTTTTCTGTGAAACAGATAACCTCCTTCGCCATCAACTACCACAAAATGACCGAAAACCACATCGACATTCGGATGTTGATCAAAGAATTTTGATACTGCGGACAAAGTTCCCGGGAGATATTGCTCATCGCAATTGAGATAAGCCAGGATATCGCCCCGGCCTTTCGTCAACCCACGGTTTACGGCATCGTACATGCCTTTGTCCTTTTCAATAAAAGCCTTTACGCGTGAGTCGTATGGCAGCCAATCCTGTGTGCCATCGTCCGAGCAGGAATCCTGCACGATATGTTCGATGGTAACACCTTCCTGATCCGCCACCGAAGCGATGCAAAGCTTCAGCCACTGGGAGTTGCGAAAGCTTGGGGTAATTATGGAAAAGTGCATTCGGAGGTCTTAAGCGTTTTTAACGGAAGCGGATCATGACAGGCTGCTGCGGGGATTATCACGCAAGGCCCGCAAATTCCAGATTCCAGAGAAAAACCCTCAAGCTTGGGGGCATGGGTTTCCAGTCGATTTACATTCATTCGCAATCGGAGCACCATGCTCATCTCAACTTTGTTTGACTGCACCGGCCAGTCTGAACTTACTCAAGACCGGCCGTGCCACGGGCTCCACGACCGGTTTACACACCCCTCCATTCAAGGCAATACTGAATCCAACAATTCCGGCAAACATGATCATGTCTGAATACAACGAACCGAAAATCAGAAAGAAGGCAATCGCTTTCACAAAAAAGTAGATGTATAGAAATGTATTGATCTTCTGCAAGGAAGGATCGCCATTTTTAAAGTTCTGATACAGAACCCGGAGACTCGCCACCAGAAACCAGATGAAAGCGCCAGCACCAAGGATTCCAAATGGCATGATTAACGAGAGCGGGCCGTTATGATAGTCTCCCGCCATGGCAGCCCCTTCCGCAGAATCTCCACCTCTGCTCAGGCCAGCCTGGATCTGATCCATCTCGCTTGCATTGATGGAATAGCCTTTTCCAAGGATCAAGTATTTGGGAACCTGAGGCAGGACCGTGGCCCACATTTGCAGGCGCCAATCCGATGAGGCCCGGGCATCCCTTTCGGCAATGGGATCTATTTTGATGGGGAGGAAACTCAACGAGCGCTGGATGGATAGGGGCATCTTATCCACCATGGACACGGTCAAGGTTCCGCCAAGAATGAGGAAAAGAATCAAGATCGGCAGGATTCTGCTTCGCATAAATCCTTCGAAATAAAACAGTCCACCAAGCACCAAGCCCAGGATGATAACCATTGAACGGAAACCACCAAACAAGCCGATTACCATGAAGAACATGAAAATCATGGGGCGCCAGAATTTCTTCAGGTTAAACACCCCCCGCAGGCCATAGCATGCGAGCATAAGAAAAAGAACCCCAGTACCCGCTCCAGACAATCCGCCCAAGCGAGTGTAAGCGTGTTCCGGGCCCATTGAGCTTACAACCGCCTGCAATCCTTGCTCCTCAGGAGGAAATATAAGGAAAATAAAGTATAGTGCGGGACTGACAACCTGGATCAGGCTCCCAATGGCTGCCGACAAAGCACCTATGAAAAACAAAACAATGTACAGAGGAGCTTTCTCGGAGGGTATTTTGCGACTGGAAATAGCGAAAAACCCCAGGACCCCTATCAACAAATAAACATAGCGTTTGCCGCCTATGTTTTCTCCACCAAGCACGTTTAGTCCAATCCCACCATTGAGCTTGGCTGTAAAAATCACTACTGTAGCCAGGAGAAACAAAGGCCAGGCGATGGATTGCACATAAAGAAATTTCAGGTTCCTGTTAAGAATGTACTGCAAAGCGGAGATGGAGAAGCTGATCAAAACCAATAAAATTGAAAACTGCAGCTTTCCCGGAAGAAAAAATATGATTGCGTTCGCATTCCAAAACAGAAGCATCCAAGGATAATGCCAGCGTAAAAACAGCGGAATTGAAAGTAAGGCCAGGACTATTCCGACGGAAACCACGGTCGTGAGATCCATGGGCGTGGCCAGCAGGTATCCGAGGAATATGGCCAGAGGCAGGCATATGCCGTAAATTACCAGTGATCGAAATAGTAAAAATGCGTTAGACATTCGAAAACTTCTTTCTTGAAGCAATAATCAATCCATTCGCAATAGATTGGCGAATTTGGCAACTCATATCTCAACCTCCCTAGTCGCCTCAAGCTCTACTATTGGCTGACCAGCACCTTGATTTAAACTGACACTCAGCCCTATCAAGCCAGTGAAGAAAAACAAGTCCGAATGGATTGAGCCGAAAATAAAAAAGAAATGAAAAACGCGCACGGTGAAGTATGCCAGGAGGAATGTATTTATTTGCCGAAGGACAGGATCACCATGCCGATAATTGCGGTAAAGCACCATGAAAGAAGCCCCTAGAAACCAAAGAAAGGCAATGACACCAAAAATCCCGAATGGGATTATGAGCGACAAAGGCCCACTGTGATAGTCTCCCGCCATCAGTGAAATTTCCGCCGAACCAACATGGCCGCGCGAGCTGGATTCCCAGGCCATAAACAATTCGTCCGGATTCAGCCCGTAACCCTTGCCTTTGATTAAATATTTGGGTACCAGCGGCATCAGTTCCTTCCACATATCAACGCGCCAAGCAGTGGAAGATTCTGCGTCTCGCCTAGCCACTGGATCCACGTTTATAGGCAGGAAACTCAGGGTGCGCTGGACCGAGAGCGGCAGCTTGTGCACCACTGGGAGCGTTACGGAGCAAACCAGGATACCACCCATTAGCAAAATTAAGAAATACCGGGTCTTGAACAATCCTTCAAAATAAAACTGCACTATAAATGTAAGGGACAACAGTACCAGCATTGAACGGAAACCAGCAAACAAACTGACGGCAAGTGTCAGTCCCAATAACAAAAGCCGCCAGGGCTTTTTTAAGTCCAAAATCCCTTTGATGCCATGGTAAGCCATCAAAGCACAAAATAATGCCAAAGCCGCGGTTGCCATGTCGCCCGCACGATGAATATAATCAACGAAAACAGTCGGATCTCCCCCATCATCAACGATGCTGTCTGAGGGAAAAAGATTTTGCAGAAAGCCCAGAGATCCGCTTGCCGAACTGAGATACCCGACAACCCATGTAAGTCCGGGCAGAAAGAACAATAAAATCCAGAATTTGGCACGTTCTTTGGGAATTTTTTGGCAAGCCAAGGCAAAGTATCCAGCGATTGCGGAGATCAAATACACATATTTCTTGCCTCCAAACGTGTCGGATCCAAGAGATCTGAGTCCCACGCCACCCGTCACCAAAGCAGTGATACACACACAACCCGAACCAAAGAAGGGATTTGGAAACTGAGGGTGCCAGAAAAAAGTTCACTTTATGGCCAAGCGAACGATTCAGCAGACAGAAAAAGCAACTGACCATCGCCATGAGCATCCATAAATAAGGTCGCCCAGGCAGGAAGATGGGACAGATGGCCGTGTTCCAGCAAATCAAGAGCAAGGGATGATGCCACCGCATTAGCAACGGAATGCTTAGCACGGAAAGAACCAGCACTACCACCGCCAAACTGCTGGATTCCAGCGGCGAGGCGAGCATGTAGCCGATTAGCACTGCCAATGGCAGGCACAGGCCGTAAATTAAATGGGATCGCGATACCGCGAACGAATTTGCCATTTTGAGCTGATATTACATTAAATTTAGCTGACCTTCGCAATTACAATCTCAACCCGCCCAAATCATGGCCGCCCTCTCATCCCAAATACCGGTCCAGCTTGAGTGCGTTTCGACACCTCAATGGGCAGCTTCACTCAATATTCGTTCCTTTATTCTTTCCACAACCCGCACGTTAATCCTCATCTCCACCAAGCTAGTTGTTTACTACCCGCGCCGTTTCCAGTAATTAGTTCCGACTGATGACCATCATGTTGCGTAACTCCAGGAATCCAGCCGCAGCCAGACTCTTGCTCTTCCTGCTCCGCAACCACATTCCCATTCTCAACCGTCTCTGGACTCTCTTCCTCAACTGCGACATCAACTGCCCCTTGCCAAAATCACTCGTCCTCCCTCACCCCTACGGCATCGTCATCCACTCGCAAGCCATTCTGGGCGAAGGAGTTGTAATCCTCCACCAAGTCACCATCGGCGCGCGCAACGTGGATGACCTCGCCCCCGTCATCGAAGACCACGTCTTCATCGGTGCCGGCGCTAAAGTCCTCGGCGGCATCAAGATCGGTCGACACTCCATCATCGGAGCAAACGCCGTCGTCACCCGCGACATCCCCCCCGGCTCCACCGTCATCGGCATCAACCAAATCATCAAAGAAAACCCACCCACCGCCCCATAACCCAACTTTTTTCCGCCCCGCCCCAAGCCATGAAAATCCTCCTCAACTGCCACGTCCCCTTCATGCTCGCCCACGGCGGCGCCCAAATCCAAATCGAACAAACCAAAATC